>NZ_DAORSQ010000049.1:0-19607 GCF_035443605.1 Actinotalea sp.
CGTCCGCGGCACGCTCCGCCCGTGAAATCTCCGGGCTAGCACGACCTCGCCCTTGCACACCACCTCCGTCGTCGCGAACGAGACCGCTGGGGCCTCACCGAGGACCATGCGCAGACCGGATCACTAGCGTCCGCGCGTTCGGAACCTGCAGAATCCCGTTGGAGGGTGCTGACGCCGCCGGCCAACGGTCATTGACCGATCCTCAGGGTCGGCCGTCGCTCAGCACCCGGTCCAGCCGCTCGGCGACCCTACGTTGCGAGTCGTCCGCGGCGTGCTGGTAGTGCAGGGCGGCTCGGGCGCTTGCGTGGCCGGCTCGCTGCATGAGCTCTGGCAGCGTCGCTCCGGTGCCGGCGACGATGGTCATGGCGGAGTGGCGCTGGTCGTGCCAGGTGAGGTCGTCGCGCCCGATGGCGCGCCGTGCGCGGGCGAACATGGTGGTGCGGCTGGCGGTGGACAGGGGTGTGCCCTTCGTCGTCCCGAAGACGAGCGCGTCACGGCCCGGTCCGGCGAACCGGTCCAGGTGCTCTTCGAGCGCCCTCACGGCGGTGGCCGGCAGCACGACCGTGCGCCGACCCGCCCTCGTCTTGGGCGAGGAGAACCAGTCCGCGCTCGTCCCCGGCCGGGCGAGGGACTGCTCCACGCGCACGGTTCCCGCCGCGAGGTCCACGTGCTTGCGCTGCAGGGCGAACAGCTCACCCGCCCGCAGGCCGCTGCAGAACGCGATCACGACGGCTGCGCCGTACCGCGCCGGCATGGCGGCCGCCAACGCCCAGAGGTCGTCCGGCCCGATCGGTCGGCGTTCGGCGCGGTCCTTCGCGTCGCGTTGGCTGGCGCCCTTGATGGCGCACGGACTGGTGACAATCGCGCCGTCCTCGACCGCCTGGGCCATACCAGCGTGCAGCAGGCGGTACGCCTGGGACGAGGCGGTGTGGCCCGCGTTGCGGCGCAGCGGACTCGCGGGCGACATCGCCCCGCCGGTGGCGATGAGCCACGCCTCCTTGACCGCGTCCGGGATCCGGCCCGTCGGGGACAAGGGGGTGCCGGCCTCGGCCGCCCAGGTGCGGATCGCGGCGTTGACGCGCGTGGGGCTGGTCGCCGACGCGTGCCACCGCTCGGTGACGCGGCGCGTGGACTCGGCCAGCACGGTGCGATCCCACTCGCGGACGTCGGCCGGGGTCACCGAGGCGAGGGTCTGGCCGCCCAGGTGGATCACTCGACCACGCTGCCCCGTCAGGGCTGGAAGCTCGGCGTCGATCCAGGTGTCGAGCACCTGGCGGTAGAGCCCGCGGGTGCTCTCCGCGATGTCGCCGCGCGTCTCGATCCACTCTCGGAACCACTGGCCGAGCGGCGCCTCGCCGAGCCGAGGGTCACGCCACAGCCCCCGAGCCATGCGGGAGACCTCGTGGGCCAGCGACTGGTCGGCCTCGACCTTCGTGGCGTAGGTGCCCAGGGGGCGCAGCGCGCCGTCCGGCCCGGTGTACCGGGCCTGCCAGCGCCCGGAGGGGAGCTTGCGGATGGCGCCGCTGGGGCGGCGATGACGGGTCCGTTGGTCGCTCATGGGGAGTCTCCGGGGCTTCGGCTTATGGCACGTTATGGCACGACCGGCCTGCGAAGAGGTTCCCACTGACGTCTGACATGGCCTCCGCAAGCCTCTGACCTGCGGAAACGTTGGAGCGGGTGAGGAGAATCGAACTCCCGTAGCCAGTTTGGAAGACTGGGGCTCTACCATTGAGCTACACCCGCGCGGCCCCGGACGAGGTCCGGTGTGGCCGGGGACAGGGTATCGGGCAGAGTGCCCACGCGTCGCACCGGGGTGGCCCGGCGGCACTACGCTCGCCCTCAGCACGGGATGTGGCGCAGGTTGGTAGCGCGTCCGCTTTGGGAGCGGAAGGTCGTGGGTTCGAATCCCGCCATCCCGACCCCGTCGCCCACGGCACCGGCCACCGCGCCCCGCCGTCCCGCTGCTGCCCGGAGTCGCGCGGTCCGGCGCGTGCGGACCTGCCGACCCCGATCAGCCCGCCCGCCGCCGTGCCGTAGGATCGACGGGCCGTGCGCGTGTCCGCGCGCACCCCTGACCTGCCGGGGCTCACCCCCCGCCGCCCGCCACCGGTCGTCCCGGGGCGGTCCGACACGTTGGAGACCACTGCTGTGAAGAGCGCCGTCGAGACCCTGGATGCCACCACGGTCAAGCTGACCGTCGAGGTGAGCCCCGAGGAGCTGAAGCCGAGCATCGACCACGCGTACCAGCACATCGGTTCCCAGGTGCAGGTCCCCGGCTTCCGCAAGGGCAAGATCCCCACCCGGATCATCGACCAGCGGGTCGGCCGCGCGGCCGTCATCGAGCACGCCGTCAACGACGGCATGGCGGCGTTCTACCGCCAGGCGGTCAACGAGGCCGACCTGCGACCTCTGGGCCAGCCGGACATCGAGGTCACCGAGGTGGCTGCGCTCACCGACCCGGCCGGCGGCCTCACCTTCACCGCGCAGGTCGAGGTCCGTCCGACGATCACCCTGCCGGAGCTGTCGACCCTGACCCTCACGGTCGACGACGTCGAGGTCGCGGACGAGGACGTCGACGGCCGCCTCGACGCACTGCGCGAGCGCTTCGGCACGCTGGTCGGCGTGGACCGCCCGGCCGTCGAGACCGACTTCGTCGTGCTGGACCTCACCGCCACCGTCGGCGAGGAGGAGGTCGACTCGGTCAGCGGGATCTCCTACCAGATCGGCGCGGGCAACATGCTCGAGGGCCTCGACGAGGCGCTCACGGGCCTGTCGGCCGGGGAGTCCACGACGTTCGAGACGGAGCTCGCCGGTGGCGAGCACGCCGGCCAGGCCGCGCAGGTGCGCGTCACCGCGACCTCCGTCAAGACGCGCGAGCTGCCCACGGCCGACGACGAGTTCGCGCAGCTGGCCAGCGAGTTCGACACGCTCGCCGAGCTGCGTGACGACCTGCGCGAGCAGGCAGCCAAGATCAAGGTCTCCAACCAGGCCGTCCAGGCCCGTGACCTGCTCCTCACCACGCTGCGCGAGGCCGTCGAGATCCCCGTCCCGTCCGGCGTCGTCGAGGCCGAGGTGCACCGTCACCTCGAGGGCGAGGGGCGACTGGAGGACGAGGCGCACCGCGCCGAGGTCGGCGAGGAGGCCCGCGAGGCCCTGGCCACGCAGATCCTGCTCGACACGCTCGCCGAGCGGCTCGAGGTCAAGGTCGCCCAGAACGAGCTCCTCGACTACCTCGTCAACGCCTCGCGCCAGTACGGCATGGACCCCAACACGTTCGTCAAGACGATCGACGAGCAGGGCCAGATCCCCGCGATGATCGCCGAGGTCGGCCGCTCCAAGGCCGTCGCCATGGCGCTGCGCCAGGTCGCCGTCGTCGACGCCTCCGGCGCCACGGTCGACCTGACGGAGTTCATCGGCTCGGACGAGGACGACGCCGCGGACGACCTGACCGACGTGGTCGCAGCAGACGAGACCGCGGACGTCGAGACCGTGGTCGTCGAGACGGAGACCGTCGAGGTCGAGGTCGAGGTCGTCGAGGACGAGAAGGCCTGAGCCGCCCGTCCCACGCCGTCAGGCACGAGGGCCCCGCACCCGCCGGTGCGGGGCCCTCGTGCCGTCCGGCGCCGTCGTGCGCCGACAGCGAAACAGGCCCGGGTCGGGACTCCCGGGGGCGGGGGCCCGCGTTAGGGTCGCAACACATGGTGCAGGCCCCGGTGGGGCCGAGCAGGACGAGGAGAGCCGTGAACGAGATGATCCAGGCAGCCACGCCGCGCGACGCGCGGGGGGAGGGCCCCTCGATGGGCCTCAACGACCACATCTACAACCGGCTGCTGCGCGAGCGGATCATCTGGCTCGGCTCGGAGGTCCGCGACGAGAACGCCAACGCGATCTGCGGGCAGATGATGCTCCTCGCGGCGGAG
Source organism: Actinotalea sp. (assembly GCF_035443605.1). NCBI lineage: Bacteria > Bacillati > Actinomycetota > Actinomycetes > Micrococcales > Cellulomonadaceae > Actinotalea > Actinotalea sp. The sequence continues at coordinate 3,921 of NZ_DAORSQ010000049.1, forward strand.
GACCCGGACAAGGACATCTACCTCTACATCAACTCCCCCGGCGGCTCGATCACGGCCGGCATGGCGATCTACGACACCATGCAGTACATCCAGCCCGACGTCGCCACGGTCGCGATGGGCATGGCGGCCTCGATGGGGCAGTTCCTGCTCTCGTCCGGCGCCAAGGGCAAGCGCTACGCCACCCCGCACGCCCGCGTCATGATGCACCAGCCCTCGGGCGGCATCGGCGGCACCGCGACGGACGTGCGCATCAACGCCGAGCTCATCCTGCACATGAAGCGCGTGCTCGCCGAGCTCATCGCCGAGCAGACGGGCAAGAGCGTCGAGCAGATCAACGCCGACTCCGACCGCGACCGCTGGTTCACGGCGCCCGAGGCCCTGGAGTACGGCTTCATCGACCACGTCGTCACCCACGCCGGCTCGGTCAGCGGCGGCGGCGGCACCGCCGGCGCCTGAGCCGGCCGACCGCCCCCACTCCTTCCACCTCCCAGGAGAACCCGTGAGCACCGAGCACCAGTACACCTCCCGCGCCGCGGCCCTCGCCGGCGGCTGGGCGGGCCTCGGCAGCCCAGCGCTGCCGCACGGCGCGCCGTCGTCGCGCTACGTGCTGCCCCAGTTCGAGGAGCGCACGGCCTACGGCTTCAAGCGCCAGGACCCGTACACCAAGCTCTTCGAGGACCGCATCATCTTCCTCGGCGTGCAGGTGGACGACGCCTCGGCCGACGACGTCATGGCGCAGCTGCTGGTCCTGGAGAGCCAGGACCCGGACCGCGACATCATCCTGTACATCAACTCGCCCGGCGGCTCGTTCACGGCGATGACGGCGATCTACGACACGATGCAGTACATCAAGCCGCAGATCCAGACCGTCTGCCTGGGCCAGGCGGCCTCGGCCGCCGCCGTGCTCCTGGCGGCCGGCACGCCCGGCAAGCGACTCGCGCTGCCGAACGCCAGGGTGCTCATCCACCAGCCGGCGATGGAGGGTGGCGGCTACGCGCAGGCGTCCGACATCGAGATCCACGCCAACGAGCTCATCCGCATGCGCGAGTGGCTCGAGGCGACGATCGCCAAGCACACCGGCCGCGAGGAGGCCCAGGTCCGCCTGGACATCGAGCGGGACAAGATCCTCTCGGCGCAGCAGGCGCTGGACTACGGCCTGGTCGACCAGGTGCTGGCGAGTCGCAAGGCCCCGGTCGCGGGCGCCTGAGCGCCCCGGCACGGTCAGGACACGCCGGGCGGACCCCGTCCGGCTGACAGCGCGCCCCGCGTGGTGTGCAATGGACGGGTGGACGGGCACCGGAACGGTGCCGCCCAGGGAGGAGGCCGACGTGGCACGCATCGGTGACGGCGCGGACCTGCTGAAGTGCTCCTTCTGCGGCAAGAGCCAGAAGCAGGTCAAGAAGCTCATCGCCGGCCCGGGCGTCTACATCTGCGACGAGTGCATCGAGCTGTGCAACGAGATCATCGAGGAGGAGCTCGCCGAGGCCACCGAGGTGGGCATGGTCGAGCTCCCCAAGCCGCGCGAGATCTTCGACTTCCTCGAGCAGTACATCGTCGGCCAGGAGCCGGCCAAGCGCTCGCTCGCGGTGGCGGTCTACAACCACTACAAGCGCATCCAGGCCGGTGAGCTGAGCCGGGCCGGGGCGCACGCCGACCAGGTCGAGCTCGCCAAGTCGAACATCCTGCTCATCGGCCCCACGGGCTGCGGCAAGACGTACCTCGCCCAGACCCTGGCGAAGATGCTCAACGTGCCGTTCGCCATCGCCGACGCGACCGCGCTCACCGAGGCGGGCTACGTCGGCGAGGACGTCGAGAACATCCTCCTCAAGCTCATCCAGGCGGCCGACTACGACGTCAAGAAGGCCGAGACGGGCATCATCTACATCGACGAGGTCGACAAGATCGCCCGCAAGTCCGAGAACCCGTCGATCACGCGCGACGTCTCCGGCGAGGGCGTCCAGCAGGCCCTGCTGAAGATCCTCGAGGGCACCACGGCCTCCGTGCCCCCCCAGGGCGGCCGCAAGCACCCGCACCAGGAGTTCATCCAGATCGACACGACCAACGTGCTGTTCATCGTCGCCGGCGCCTTCGCGGGGCTGGACGAGATCATCACGTCGCGCGCCGGCCGGCGCGGCATCGGCTTCGGCGCGCCGCTGCACTCGGCGGACGACACCGACGTCTTCGGCGAGGTCATGCCGGAGGACCTGCTGAAGTTCGGCCTCATCCCGGAGTTCATCGGGCGTGTGCCGGTCATCACGACCGTCTCCCCGCTGGACCAGTCCGCGCTGGTGCGGATCCTCACCGAGCCCCGCAACGCCCTGGTCAAGCAGTACCAGCGGATGTTCGAGATCGATGGCGTCGAGCTGGAGTTCACCGACGACGCGATCGAGGCGATCGCCGACCAGGCCCTGCTGCGCGGCACGGGCGCGCGCGGGCTGCGGGCGATCCTCGAGGAGGTTCTCCAGCAGGTGATGTTCGACGTCCCGAGCCGCGACGACGTCGCGCGCGTGGTCGTCACCCGGGGCGTCGTGCTCGAGAACGTCAACCCGACGATCGTGCCGCGTGAGCCGGCCGCGCCGGCGAAGCGGGCACCTCGGGAGAAGTCGGCCTGACCGCGGCCGAAGGGGTGGCGCCGACCGCCCCGGTGGGCAAGGGTGGGAGCAGGACGGCGACGTTGCCGGCCGGACCCGACCCGAGAGGTGCTCGATGAAGCTGGACTCGCTCAAGCCGCTGCTCGACCACGACGGCCCGCTCACCACGGTCTGCCTGGACGTCACCCGAGCCGACGAGGCGGGTGACCGCGAGGTCCGCAGCCGGTGGAACGGGCTGCGTCGAGCGCTCGAGCAGCAGGGGGCCCCGCCCCACACCGTCGAGGCCATCGCGCACGTCGTCCTGCGCCCCACGCACGTGCCCGGGCCGCACGGGCGGTTCGTCGTGGCCGCGGGCGAGGAGATCCTCTTCGACCGCGTGCTCGCCGACGCCCCGGCCCGCGAGGAGGCGTTCCACGACGGCGTGCCGTCGCTCATGCCGGCCGCGCAGGCCACCGACGAGGCGGTGCGCTACGTGCTCGTCGAGGTCGACCGCTCGGGCGCCGACCTCACGTGGTCCGGGGTCGAGATCGCCGCGTCGAGCACCGAGCACGTCGAGGGCGGGCACGACGTGGTGCACAAGGTCCGGTCCGGCGACTGGTGGTCGTCCCGCCGCACGGCCGCCCGCGTCGAGGACTCCTGGGAGCGCAACGCCGAGGCCGTGGCGACCGAGCTCGACCACGCGGTCGCCGAGCACCACCCGGAGCTCGTCATGCTCACGGGTGACGTGCGCGCGGTCGCGCTCATCCGCGAGGCCGTGGGCCGGCCCGTGGCAGAGCTGCTCGTCGAGGTGCCCGGCGGCGCCCGCGCGCAGGGCGTCAAGGAGGACGTGTTCGCCGCGAACGTGCACGAGGTCGTCGAGGCCTACCGTGCGCGGCGCCGCGAGCACGTCGTCGCGCGCCTGAGGGAGGGCCTCGGCCGGGACGACGGTGCCGTGACCGACCTCGGGCACGTGGTCGAGGTGCTGCGCCGCGGGCAGGTGGCGGAGCTGGTCATCGCCGAGGACGACGCCGGGCGGCCCGCCCCGCTCGCCGCGCGGGAGCTCTGGGTGGGTCCCGGCGCCCTGGAGATCGCCCTGCGGCGCAGCGAGCTCGCGGCGCTCGGGGTGGCCGATGCCGATGCCCGTCAGCAGCGTGCGGACATCGCGCTGCTGCGGGCCGCCGTCGCCCAGGACGCGGGCGTGACGTTCGCGCTCGAGGGCAGTGCGCCGCTGGTCGACGGGGTGGGTGCCGTGCTCCGCTGGACCGACTCGGCGACGCCGCACGAGGGTGCGCCGAGCTACACGGGCGACAACCACCGCCGCAAGCGCGCGTGACGGCCGGCCGCGGCGCCCCCGGACGTCGGGCCGCCGCGGTCAGCGCTCGTAGAGGGCCTCGACCTGCGGGGCGAAGTCGCGCAACACGGCGGACCGCTTGACCTTCTGCGACGGCGTCAGGTAGCCGTTGGCCTCGCTGAAGTCGACCGTCAGCACGTGGACCTTGCGGATCGACTCGGCCCGGGAGACCGCCGTGTTGGCGCGCTCGACCGCGCGGTCGAGCGCGGCCAGCACCGCATGGCTGCGCGACGCCGCTGCGACGTCCATCGGCGGCAGGCCGTGGCCCGCGAGCCAGCCCGGCAGCATGTCGGCGTCCAGGGTCACCAGGGCGGCGATGAAGGGCTTGCCGTCGCCCACGACGACGACCTGGCTGACCAGGGGATGGCCGCGCAGGCGGTCCTCCAGGAAGGCCGGCGCGACGTTCTTGCCGCCGGCGGTGACGATGATCTCCTTCTTGCGGCCCGTGATCGTCAGCATGCCGTCCGTGTCGAGCGTGCCGAGGTCCCCGGTGCGGAACCAGCCGTCGCGCAGCGCCTCTGCGGTGGCCTGCGGGTCGCCGCGGTAGCCCCGGAACACGTGCGCGCCGGACACCTCGATCTCGCCGTCGTCCGCGATCCGGACCGAGGTCCCGGGGAACGGCGGGCCGACGGTGCCGATCTTCGTCTTCTCCGGCAGGTTGACGGCGGTGGGCGCCGTGGTCTCGGTCAGGCCGTAGCCCTCGAGCACGCGCAGGCCCAGCCCCCGGTAGAAGTGCCCCAGGCGCTCGCCGAGGGGCGCGCCGCCGGAGACGGCGTACTCGGTGGCACCGCCCAGGGCGGCCCGGATCTTGTGCAGCACGAGGCGGTCGGCGAGGGCATGCCGGGCGCGCAGCGCCGGGCTCGGACCGCCGGGCCGGTCCATCGCCCGGGACCACGCGATGCCCGTGCCGGCCGCCCAGCGGAAGAGCTTGAGCTTGACCGGGCTCGCGGCGGCCTTCTGCTCGGAGGAGTTGTAGACCTTCTCGAACACCCGCGGGACCGCCAGGATGAAGGTCGGCTTGAAGGTCCCGAGGTCCGCCAGGAGGTTGGCGGTGTCGGGCGTGTGCCCGATGACCGCGCCGGACGGCACGCACAGCACCTGGATGAACCGCGCGAAGACGTGCGCCAGGGGCATGAAGAGCAGCGTCCGGGAGTACGGCTTCGCGACGACGTCGGCCAGCCCCTGGACGCCCTCGAGGGTCAGGCTGACGAAGTTGCCGTGGGTCAGCTCGACGCCCTTGGGGTTCCCCGTGGTGCCGGACGTGTAGATGATCGTGGCGAGGTCGGCCATCCCCGCCAACGCGCTGCGGCGCTCGACCTCGGCGTCCTCGACCCTGGCGCCGTCGGCGACGAGCGTCTCCAGCGCTCCGTCGTCGATGACGAGCACGGCCTCCAGCCCCGGGAGCCGGTCGCGCACCGATGCGGTCGCGGCCGCGTGGGCCGTCGACTCCACGAGGGCCAGCCGGACGTCGGCGTCGGACAGGATCCAGACGATCTGCTCGGCCGACGAGGTCTCGTACACCGGCACGGGCACGGCGCCGGCCGCCCAGATCGCGAAGTCCAGGACGGTCCACTCGTAGCGCGTGCGGCTCATGATCGAGACCCGGTCGCCTGGTGCGACGCCCCGGGCCACCATGCCGCGCGCGACGGCGGTGACATGGTCGTGGAAGCTCCGGGTCGTCACCGGGGTCCACCCGCCGCCGAGGTGCGTCTTGCGCTCGATGAAGACGCCGTCTGGCGCGCGCTCGAGACGTGCCGCGAGCAGGCCGGGGATGGACATCGCGGGATCGACGTCGATGAGGCTGGGGGAGGTGGTCTCGCGCACGGCTGCTCCTGGGGGCGGTGGCCCGGCGTCGGGCCGTTGCGACACTACCGCCAGCCGAGGCGCTGCCCGACTGCCGGGGTGGGGCGGGAGGCGGCACCGGCAGGGGGCCCGCCGGGGTGCCGCCGACCTCAGCGTGGTGCGGCGGCCTCGGCGTCCAGGGCGGCGTCCATCGCGCGCGCCGTGGGCGCGTCGGTGACGAGCACGTTGTAGAGCCCCGCGCGGGCGGCGCCGATCGCTGCCCTGGCCTTGGTCGCGCTGCCGGCGAGGCAGATGGAGTGCGGGATCTGCGCGAGCTCCTCGGGGGTGACCCCGAGCAGCTGCCGGTCGTCGCCGAAGGGCACGAGCGCGCCGTCGATGGTGAACGAGCGCCCGGCGAAGTCGCCGACGGCGCGGGTCAGCGCCGGGTCGTCGACCGGGAAGCCGGCGGCGGCGTAGCTCGCGTCGGGCTTGGGCCAGGCCCCGACGCCGACGAGCGAGACCTTGGCGCGGTCCCACAGGTCGCTGATCCCGACCAGCTCGCCCTCCTCGCGCAGGGTGTCGTACAGCCCGTGGGACATCAGGGCCGGGGCGTGCAGGTAGCGCGCCTGCGCCCCCAGCGCGTCGGCCATGCTGCGCGCGATCTCGTTGGGCTGGAACCACGGCTGGTCCCCGGCGTTGCCGCCCATCGCCGGCGCGACGACGACGCCGGGGTGCGAGCGGTGCAGCGTGCGGCTGACGCTGTGCACGGCGCGACCCCAGGAGACGATGACCACGTCCCCGGCGGTGAGCGCCGCCTCGTCGAGCGCCGCTCCGAGCGGCTCGGCGAGGATGGGCCCGGGCTCGGCCTCGTCGGCGCGGCCGGCGGCGACGTGGACGGAGCGCAGCCCCAGCCGCTCCCGCAGGCGGTCGGGCAGCGCCGGGTCGACGTACGGGGCGACGATCTCGATGCGCACGATGCCGCGCTCTCGAGCGCGCTCCAGCAGTCGGCTCACGGTGGGGCGGCTGACGCCCAGGCGCTCGGCGATCTGCTTCTGCGACGAGTCGTGCTCGTAGTACATCGTCGCCACCGTGACCAGCAGCTCGAGGTCCTCGAAGGGCAGCGGTCTGGTCACGCGATGATCCTTTCGCGGCGAGCGGTGCCGCGTCCACCGACGCGACGACACCACCATTGCACATCGGTTCTGGACAAAGGTGCAAACGCCGTCTAGTGTCGTGCCGACGAGCCACGGCGGCGCCAACGAGGGCGCCCCACCGGCCTGACCACGACGAGGAGGCGCGATGTCCGACGCCACGCGCCCCGGAGTCGTTCACCACCGAAGGAGAACCATGAAGGTCGCTCGATTCCACGCGCCCGGGGACATCAGGCTCGAAGAGGCACCCGAGCCGACGGCAGGTCCGGACCAGGTGAAGATCCGCGTTCGCGCGTGCTCGATGTGCGGCACGGACGTCAAGATCTCGAAGTTCGGCCACTTCCGCATCGTCCCCCCGCGTGTCATGGGCCACGAGATCGCGGGCGAGGTCGTCGAGGTCGGCGCCGAGGTCACGGGCTGGACCGCCGGTGACCGGGTCCAGGTGATCGCCGCCATCCCGTGCGGGACGTGCCGCGACTGCCGCGCCGACCACATGACGACGTGCCCCAACCAGGTGTCCATGGGCTACGACTTCGACGGCGGCTTCGCCGAGTACATGATCGTCCCGGCCGAGGTGCTGGCCGTCGACGGCCTCAACCGGATCCCCGACGGCATCGACTTCGCCGAGGCATCGGTCGCCGAGCCGTTCGCGTGCGCCATCAACGCCCAGGAGCTCGTCGACGTGCGCGACGGTGACGACGTCGTCGTCGTCGGGGCCGGCCCGATCGGCTGCCTGCACGTCCGGCTGGCGCGTGCCCGCGGGGCCAAGCGGGTCTTCCTCGTCGAGCTCAGCCGTGAGCGGCTCGACCTCGCCGCCGCCGTCGTGACGCCGGACGCCGCCATCTGCGGCGCCGAGACGGACGTCGTCGCCGCCGTGCTCGCGGCGACGGAGGGCCGCGGGGCGGACGTCATCATCACCGCAGCGCCCTCAGGTGCCGCCCAGGAGGAGGCGCTGAAGATGGTGGCGCCCGGTGGCCGGATCAGCTTCTTCGGCGGTCTGCCCAAGGACAACCCGATCATCGCGCTCGACTCCAACGTGGTGCACTACAAGGAGCTGATGATCATGGGCGCGAACGGCTCCAGCCCCGCGCACAACCGGCAGGCCCTCGCGATGATCGCCGACGGCAGCGTGCCGGTCGCCGACCTCATCACCCACCGGCTGCCCCTCGACCAGGTGCTCGAGGGCATCGAGGTCGTCAAGAACGGTTCAGGCATCAAGGTGACCATCGAGCCCTGAGCCCGGACCTCCCTGCACCACCCCCGGGCGCCGCTCCGTGCACCACGGGCGCCCAACCCCCGGCGGGGGCTACCCCACACGCCGATCGAGACGTCAGAGTCGACTAGTCGAGAGGAACACCCGCATCATGAGCGCAGTCGCAGCGACCCCCCCAGCCCCGACCCGGGCCAAGCAGACCCAGGTGCACATCCAACGGTTCGGGGCCTTCCTGACCGGGATGATCATGCCCAACCTCCCGGCGTTCATCGCCTGGGGCCTGATCACCTCGCTGTTCATCGCCGTGGGCTGGATGCCCAACGAGATCCTGGGCGGGTTCGGCAACGCCGACCTCCCGGGGAGCTGGCAGGGCGCGGCCACCGCGCTCGCGCTGGCAGATGACGGCACGACGTTCCACCAGTACCTCGGGCTCGTCGGCCCGATGATCGTCTACCTGCTGCCGTTGCTCATCGCCAACCAGGGCGGCCGGATGGTCTACGGCGAGCGCGGTGGAGTGGTGGCGTCGATCGCGACCATGGGCGTCATCGTCGGCAGCACCATCCCCATGTTCCTCGGCGCCATGATCGTCGGCCCGCTGGCCGGATGGCTGATGAAGAAGATCGACGCCATCTGGGACGGCAAGATCAAGCCGGGCTTCGAGATGCTCGTCAACATGTACGCCGCCGGCATCCTCGGCATGGGCCTGGCCATCGGTGCCTTCTTCGGTGTGGCGCCGCTCGTGACCCAGGTCAGTGACTGGCTCGGAGCAGGGGTCCAGGCCCTTGCCGACGCTCACCTGCTCCCGCTGATGAGCATCATCGTCGAGCCCGCCAAGGTGCTGTTCCTCAACAACGCCATCGGCAACGGCACGCTCGTCCCGCTCGGCACCCAGCAGGCCATCGACACCGGCAAGTCGCTGCTGTTCCTCGTCGAGGCGAACCCCGGCCCTGGCTTCGGCATGCTGCTGGCGTTCATGTTCTTCGGGATCGGGACGGCTCGGGCGTCCGCGCCCGGCGCGATCATCATCCAGTTCTTCGGCGGCATCCACGAGGTCTACTTCCCGTTCGTGCTGATGAAGCCGATCCTCATCACCGGCCTCATCGTCGGCGGAGCGACCGGGGTCGCCACCAACGCGGTGTTCGGCAGCGGCCTCGTGGCACCAGCCGCGCCCGGCAGCATCTTCGCCGTGCTCGCGCAGACCCCGCGCGGGAGCCACATCGGAGTGATCCTGTCGGTGCTGCTCTCGGCTGCGGCGACGTTCCTCATCAGCGCGGTGCTCCTTCGCCTCTCGCGGAAGCGTGACCTCGCTGCCGAGGACGGCCTCGCCGCCGCGATCGCGCAGACCGAGGCCAACAAGGGCAAGGCGAGCTCCGTGCTCGGCACCCTGGCCACCGGCTCTGCCCACGGCGTCCGCCAGCAGGGCGGCCCGGTGCACACCATCATCTTCGCGTGCGACGCCGGCATGGGATCGAGCGCGATGGGTGCCAGCGTCCTGCGGTCCAAGCTCAAGAAGGCGGGCATCGAGGACGTCGCGGTGGTCAACAAGGCGGTCGCGCACCTGACGGACGAGGCGCAGATCGTCATCACGCAGCGCGAGCTGACGGACCGGGCGCGCCACAGTGCGCCGAGCGCGGAGCACCGGACCGTGGACAACTTCATGAACAGCCCCGTCTACGACGAGGTCGTCGCCGAGGTCCTGGCGCGTCGAAGCACCGAGGGTGCCTCGCTGTGACGGAGATCCTCGCGAAGGAGTCCATCGTCGCGGCCGGGACGGCGCGGACCATGGGGGAGGCGATCCGGGAGGCCGGGGAGCTGCTGGTCCGCGCCGGTGCGGTCGAGCCCGCCTACATCGACTCGATGGAGGACCGGGAGCGGACGATGTCCACCTACATGGGCAACTTCCTGGCCATCCCGCACGGCACCAACGCTGCCAAGGCGACGATCCGTCGCTCGGCGATGTCGCTGGTGCGGTACGCCGACCCGATCGACTGGGGCGGCCGTGGGCAGGTGCACGTGGTCATCGGCATCGCCGGGATCGAGGACGAGCACCTGGGGATGCTGTCGAAGGTCGCCCTGGTGTTCTCGGACCTGGACGAGGCGACGCGGATGCGCGACGCCACCACCGTCGAGGAGATCGCCGACCTCCTGGCGTCGGTGAACGGGTGATCGAGCCCTAGAGACCCGATCCGGCGCGGGGGCCGTCCCGCACCGGGTCCTGCCGAGGAGACCTCCGGTCCGCTGCACGTGGTGGGATGGCCACAGCAGCGGCACCGGAGGTCTCCGTGCGCGCTCAGCCCTCGTGCGCGTGCGTCGGGTCCAGCACCCGCGCGAGGAAGGACAGCGTGCGTTCGTGGCTCGGGTTGCCGATCACCTGGGCCGGCGGGCCCTGCTCGACCACGACGCCGTCGTCCATGAAGACCACGCGGTCCGCGACCTCGCGTGCGAAGGCCATCTCGTGCGTGACGACGAGCATCGTCATCCCGGCCTCGGCGAGATCGCGCATGACCGACAGCACGTCCCCGACGAGCTCGGGGTCGAGGGCCGACGTCGGCTCGTCGAAGAGCATGAGTGCCGGGTCCATGCTCAGCGCGCGCGCGATGGCGACGCGCTGCTGCTGCCCGCCGGAGAGCTGGCCGGGCACCGAGTCGGCGCGGTCGCCGAGGCCGACGTGCTCGAGGTTGCGCCGCGCGACCGCCTCGGCCTCGGCCTTGCCGCGGCGCAGCACCTGGCGCTGGGCGAGGGTGCAGTTGTCCAGCACCGATCGGTGCGGGAAGAGGTTGAACTGCTGGAAGACCATGCCGACGTGCGTGCGGACCGCGTCGATGTCGACGTCGGGGTCGGTGACCTCGGTGCCGAGGACGGTGACGGTGCCCGCCGTCGGCTGCTCCAGCAGGTTGACGCAGCGCAGCAGGGTGGACTTGCCCGAGCCGGACGGCCCGATGACGCAGACCACCTCGCCCTGGGCGACGGTGAGGTCGATGCCCTTGAGGACCTCGCGCTCGCCGAAGGACTTGTGCAGCCCGGCGATCTCGACGACGGCGGCGCCCGCGGGCTGGCCTTCCGTGGTCGGCCGTGCGGCGGGGTGCCCTGCCGGGCTCGTGCGTGCCGGGCCCGTGCCTGCCGTGCCGTCGCCTGCGGTGCTCACACGTGCCCCTTGTAGCCGGTGGTCTTCTCGAGCCAGCGTGTCAGGCCGCTCAGCGGGATGGTGATGAGCAGGTAGACCACGCCCACCGCGAGCAGCGAGGTCATGCCCCCGTCGGCGTCGCTCAGCGCGTTGCGGCCCACCTTGGTGAGCTCGTAGTCGGTGATCGCCAGGCCGAAGCCGAAGACCAGCGAGGTGTCCTTGAGCAGCAGCACGATCTCGTTGGTCAGGGGTGGCAGCACGATCCGGAACGCCTGCGGGATGACCACGTGCACGAGCGTGGCCCCGGAGGACATGCCCAGCGAGCGCGCCGCCTCGACCTGTCCCTTGGGGACCGCCTGGATGCCGGCGCGCAGGGTCTCGGCGATGTAGGCGGCGGAGACCACACCGAGCGCCAGGCCGATCTGCAGCGTGATGGAGTCGAAGCGGACCTCGAAGGCCGCGGGGATCGCGTAGCCGAAGGCGAAGACGACGAGCAGGGCCGGGATGCCGCGGAAGAACTCGATGTACCCCGTCGCGATGACGCGGTAGACGCGCACAGACGAGAGGCGCATGAGGGCCAGCACCAGGCCGAGCGCGAGGCCCACGCTGAAGGCCGCCAGCGTGTAGACGATCGTGTTGAGCGCCGCGCGCGGCAGCGCCGGCAGGATCGCGGCCAGCGAGTCGGCGTTGAAGAAGGTGTCGCCGATCCGGGCCCAGTCCGTCGCGACCAGCCCGACGACGGCCAGGAGCGCCAGCACCGCGTACTGCACACGCCGGGACAGCTGCGCGCGGCGGCGCGGGCTCATCCGAGCCCGGCCCGCGCGTGCGGGCCGGGCGTCGGACGAAGCGGCGACCATCAGCCCTCGGCCGGGGCGGTGCCGATGAACTCGAGGTAGATGTCGGCGTAGGTGCCGTCAGCCTGGATCCGGGCCAGCGTGGCGTTCACCGCATCGAGCAGGGCGGTGTTGCCGGTCTTGACGCCGAAGCCGTACTGCTCGCCGGTCGGGAACGTCGTGCCCACCTCGAGGGTGTCGTCGACGAACGGCCCGAGCACCGCGATGTCGTTGATGATCGCGTCGACCTGGCCGGCCTTGAGCGCCTCGATCTGCAGCCCGAGGTCCTCGAACTGGACCGGGGTCAGGCCGTTGTCGGTGGCCCACGTCTCGCCCGTGGTGGCGGCCTGGACGCCGATCTTGAGCCCCTCGAGGGCCTCGAGGGAGTCCAGCACGGAGCCGGCGGGCACGAGCAGGCCCTGGTCGGCGTCGAAGTACGGGTCGGAGAAGTCCATCTTGCCCTCGCGCTCCTCGGTGATGGTGATGCCCGAGGCGACGAGGTCGCAGTTGCCGGAGTCGAGGTCCGCACCCGACTGGATGCCCTCGAACGGGGTGATGATGGTGGCGAGCTCGACGCCCAGGTCGTCCGCGATCTCCTGGACGATCGAGATGTCGAGCCCGACGACCTCGCCGTCCATCTCGAACTCGAACGGCTCGTACGGCGGGTTGGTGCAGACCGTCAGCGTGCCCTCCGTGATGAACGTCGGGGCGCCGTCGGTGGCGGCGTCGTCGTCGGTCGCGGTCGAGCTGCAGCCCGCGAGGGCGAGGGCCGCGACGGCGACCAGGGGGAGGGCGAAGTTCCGGGCGTGCATGGCGGTCCTCTCACGGTACTGCGGGGCACTGGAAGAATATACAGAAGCAAAGATAGGTATGCAGGTAGGGGCGGTGCGCGGACCAAGGTCCCCTCAGGTCAGGCCTGCGGCACCTCGAGCTCCGCGGCCCTCACGACCGCGCCCTCGACGTCCTCACCGACGAGCGCGACGTCCGCGCGGCCCGCTGCGAGCACGTCGCCGAGCGCCGCCGCGACGAGCGCCAGGTGGGCGCCGGGCACGACGAGCTCGCCGGCAACGATGCGGATCCGCATCGAGACCTTGGCCTCGGACTTGACCTTGCGCAGCGCCGCCAGGGCGCGGCCGGCCGCCAGCAGGGTGGTCGGGTCGGCGTCGCCGGCGGCGGCTCGCAGCGGGGCTGCCGTGGGCCACGGCGCGCGGTGGACCGAGCCCTCCTTCCACCACGACCAGACCTCCTCGGTGGCGAACGGGATGACCGGCGCGAGCAGCCGCAGCAGGGTGTCCAGGGCCAGCGCGAGCGAGGCCCGGGCGGACAGCGTGGCCTCGCTCGGCTCCGCGCCCTCCGCAGCGCCCGCACCGTAGGCGCGGTCCTTGACGAGCTCGAGGTAGTCGTCGCAGAAGGTCCAGAAGAAGGTCTCGGTGACCTCCAGGGCCTTGGTGTGGTCGTAGGCCTCGAGCGCAGCGGTGGCGGCGTCGACGACGTCGGCCAGGCCGGCGAGCATGGCGCGGTCCAGCGGCTCGGTGACCAGGGCCGGGTCGGCGGCCTCGACGGTGCCGAAGCCGAGCGCGAACTTGCTCGCGTTGAGCACCTTGATCGCCAGGCGTCGGCCGATCTTCATCTGGCCGACCTCGAACGCCGCGTCCGTGCCGAGCCGCGCCGAGGCGGCCCAGTAGCGCACGGCGTCCGAGCCGTGCTCCTCGAGCAGCCCCATGGGGGTGACGACGTTGCCCTTGGACTTCGACATCTTCTTGCGGTCCGGGTCGAGGATCCAACCGCTGATCGCCGCGTGCGCCCAGGGCAGCGAGCCGTGCTCGAGGTGGGAGCGGACGACGGTGGAGAACAGCCAGGTGCGGATGATGTCCTGGCCCTGGGGGCGCAGGTCCATGGGGAAGACGCGCGCGAAGAGGTCGTCGTCCCAGCCCCAGCCGCCCGCGATCTGCGGGGTGAGCGAGCTGGTCGCCCAGGTGTCCATGACGTCCGCCTCGCCGACGAACCCGCCGGGGACGCCGCGCTGGTCCGCCGTGTACCCGGCCGGGACGTCGCTCGACGGGTCGATCGGCAGGGTGACCTCGTCGGGCGTCAGGGGGTGGTCGAAGACGACCTCGCCCTCGGCGTCGAGCGGGTACCACAGCGGGATGGAGACGCCGAAGAAGCGCTGGCGCGAGATGAGCCAGTCGCCGTTGAGACCCCCGACCCAGTTCTCGTAGCGCACGCGCATGAAGTCGGGGTGGAAGGCGAGCTCCGTGCCGCGCGCCAGGAGCTCCTCGCGCAGCCCGGCGCCGCGGCCGTCGGAGCGCCCACCGTTGCGGATGTACCACTGGCGCGACGTGACGATCTCGAGCGGCTTGTCGCCCTTCTCGAAGAAGTTCGCCATGCGCTGGGTGGGCGTCGGCTCGCCGTCCAGGTCGCCCGACGCGCGCAGGGCGTCGACGACGGCGGTGCGGGCGGAGAACGTCGTCCTGCCCGCGAGCTCGGCGAACAGCGCACGGCCGGCCTCGTCGGTGATCCACTCCGGGACCTCGCGCAGCAGGCGGCCGTCGCGGCTGATCACCGAGTGCGTGGCGAGCTGCAGCTCGCGCCACCACTGGACGTCGGTGAGGTCGCCGAAGGTGCAGCACATGGCGATGCCTGCGCCCTTGTCGGGCTCGGCCGCGGGGTGGGCGAGCACGGGGATCTCGATGCCGAACAGGGGGTCGGTGACCGTGGTGCCGAACAGGTGGGCGTAGCGCTCGTCGTCCGGGTGGGCGATGAGCGCGACGACGGCGGGGATGAGCTCCGGCCGCGTGGTCTCGATGTAGATCGGGGTGCCCGCTTCGGCACCCTCGCCGCTCCGGTGGAACGCGATGCGGTGGAAGTGGCCGGGGTAGTCGCGGGCCTCGAGCTCTGCCTGCGCGACGGCGGTCTGGAAGGTGACGTCCCACAGGCCCGGCGCCTCGGCCTGGTAGGCCTCGCCGCGCGCGAGGTTGCGCAGGAACGCCTTCTGGGCGACCGCGCGGGAGCGGGCGTCGATGGTCTGGTAGTGGTGCGACCAGTCGACCGAGAGGCCGAGGCGGCGCCACAGCGCCTCGAACTGGACCTCGTCCTCGACGGTGAGCCGCTCGCACAGGTCGACGAAGTTGCGGCGCGAGATCGGCACCTGGTCGGCGGCCTTGATGCTCTTGCCCTCGCCACCCTCGTGCGGCGGGGTGAAGGCGTAGGCGTAGGGCAGCGTCGGGTCGCACCGCACGCCGTAGTAGTTCTGCACGCGCCGCTCGGTGGGCAGCCCGTTGTCGTCCCAGCCCATGGGGTAGAACACCTCACGCCCGCGCATGCGCTGGAACCGGGCGACGACGTCGGTGTGGGTGTAGGAGAACACGTGCCCCACGTGCAGCGAGCCGGAGACGGTGGGCGGAGGGGTGTCGATCGAGTAGACCTGCTCGCGCGTCGCGGTGCGGTCGAAGGAGTAGGTGCCCTGGGCCGACCAGGCGGCGTCCCAGCGCTCCTCGAGCCCGTCGAGGCTGACCTTGTCGGGTACGCGGGAGGCGACGTCGCCGGCTACCGGCGCGCCCACGGCCGGGGCCGAGGTCGCGGGGGCGGGGTCCGGGGTGACGCTCAGGTCGCTCATGGTCGCCGATTCTCCCAGACGGTGAGGGTGTGCGTGCGCGGGGTCCG
>NZ_DAORSQ010000050.1:0-19492 GCF_035443605.1 Actinotalea sp.
GAGCGCGGTCGTCCTGGCCTGCGGCGTCGGCCTGCTGTGCTCCACCCCGCCCGGTGGGGCCCCGGACCTCGGCGACGGCCTGCTGCGGGCCGACGCGCTCTCGGCCTTCATGCTCGCCATGATCGGTGCGGTCGGTCTCACCGCGACCTGGGGCGGTCTCGCCCCGGCGCCCGGCGCGGCCATGGCCGCCCCCGGCAGGGCGCAGCGCCGCTACGCCGGGCTGGTGTGCGTCTTCCTCGGGGCGATGTCGCTCGCCGTGCTCACCGACAACCTCGGGGTGCTCTGGGTCGCGGTCGAGGCCACGACGATCGCCACGGCGTTCCTCGTCGGTCACCAGGGCACCCGGCGCTCGCTGGAGGCCGCGTGGAAGTACGTCGTCCTCGGCTCGGTCGGCGTGGCCATCGCCCTGCTCGGCGTGGTGCTGCTCTACGCCGCCGGCCGCAGCGCCGGCGAGGCGACGCTGTCGTGGACCGTCCTGTCGAGCGGCGCCCTGCCGCTCGAGCCGGGGCTGGTGCGGGTCGCCGTCGGCCTGGCGGTGCTCGGCTTCGCGACGAAGGCCGGCCTGGCCCCGATGCACTCGTGGCTGCCCGACGCGCACTCCCAGGCGCCCGCGCCGGTCTCCGGGCTGATGTCCGGGGTCCTCCTGGCGGTGGCCTTCTACGCGATCCTGCGGGTCCAGGCGATCGCCGACGTGGTGCTCGGCCCCGGCCTGGTCCGGGGGATGCTGCTCGTCGGCGGGCTGGGGTCGCTCGCGGTCGCCGCCGCGCTCATCCTGCGCCAGCGCGACTACAAGCGGATGCTCGCCTACTCGAGCATCGAGCACATGGGGCTGCTGGCGCTCGGTGCCGCGATCGGCGGACGGCTTGCGCTCGCCGCGGTGCTGCTGCACGTGCTGGGCCACGGGCTGGCCAAGGCGGGCCTGTTCGTCGTCGCCGGTCGGATCCTCGCCGCCGAGGGCAGCACGCGGATCGAGGACGTGCGCGGGCTGCTCGGCCGGCGCCCCGACCTGGCGGTCCCGTACCTGGCGGGGATGGCCGCCCTGCTGGGCTTCCCGCCGTTCGCGCTCTTCTTCTCGGAGGTGGCCATCGTGGTGGCGGGGTGGCAGGCCGGGCTGGGCTGGGCGATGGGGGCAGCGCTGGCGCTGCTGCTCGTGCTCTTCGCCGGGCTCGCCCGGGCGAGCGCTGCGATGCTGCTGGGCGCGCCGCGGGAGGTCGCGGCCGGTGACGCCGCGCACGGGGTCGACGGCGCCGACGCCACCCTCGACCATGCGGTGGACCTCGCGGCGAGCCGGGGGCCGACGACGCCGCTCGTCCTCGCCCTCGCCGTGACGGCCGTCGCGGGCTTCCTGGCCGTCCCGATCGGCGCCGTGCTGCTGCGCGCCGCCGCCGCGGTGGGTGCCTGATGCCCACGGGACCCCTGAGCCGCGCGGACGGCACGCTCGAGCTGCCGGTCGCCCCCGGCGGGCTGCGCGCCGCAGCGGGGGAGCTGCTCGCCACCGGCCACCGGCTCGCCCTCGTCGCGGCGCACGACGACGCCCCGGGGGGCTTCCACGTCGTCTACGCGTTCGCCCACCCGGCCACCGACCTGCGCACGGAGCTCGTGGTGCAGGTGCAGCGCGAGGACCCCGGCGTGCCGTCCCTCGCCGCGCTGTCGTTCCCGGCCGGGCGGTTCGAGCGGGCGGTGCACGACCAGTTCGGGATCGTGCCGCAGGGGCACCCGCGGCCGCGCCGGCTCGTGCTGCACGACCACTGGCCGACGGACCGGTACCCCATGCGCCGGGACGCCGACCAGCAGGCGCCCTTCGGCTCCGACCGCGGCTCGTTCTCCTTCGTGCCCGTCGGCGGGCAGGGTGTCTACGAGATCCCGGTGGGGCCCGTGCACGCCGGGCTCATCGAGCCGGGTCACTTCCGGTTCTCGGTGGTGGGGGAGACCATCCTGCGGATGAAGGCGCGGCTGTGGTTCCTGCACCGCGGCATCGAGAAGCTCTTCGAGGGGCGCACCCCGGCCGAGGGGATCGAGCTCGCGGAGCGGGTGAGCGGGGACACCGCCGTCGGGCACGGGCTCGCGTACGCGATGGCGGTCGAGGGCGCGCTCGACCTGGAGGTCAGCGAGGAGGACCGCCTCGTGCGCGCCCTGCTGCTCGAGCTCGAGCGGCTGCACAACCACGTGGCCGACCTCGGTGCGATGGCCAACGACGTCGCCTTCGCCATCGCGAACGTGCACGCGCAGCGCCTGCGCGAGACCCTGCTGCGGCTCAACAGGTCCGTCACGGGGCACCGGCTGCTGCGCGGCGGCGTGAGCATCGGCGGGGCGGGGATGCTCGCCACGCCCGACGTCGGTGCCGTGGCGGCGGTCGCCGCGGAGGTCGCCGAGCTGGTCGCGATCACGCTGGGCAGCTCGGTGGTCGCGGACCGCTTCACGGGCACGGCCGTGCTCGCGCGGCAGGAGGCGGTGACGATGGGTGCCCTGGGCTACGTCGCCCGGGCCTCGGGGCTCGACGTCGACACTCGTCGGGACCACCCGTTCGTCGATCTCGGCCCACGGATGAGGGTGTGCACGCGCTCCGACGGCGACGTGCTCGCCCGGTTCGGGGTGCGGGCCGACGAGGTCGCGGTCTCGGCCGCGCTCGTCGAGGACATCGTGCGCCGGCTCGGGGGGCGGACGGGATCCGTGGTTCCGGACGGCCCGCCGACCCCGGGCTCCGGGCGGCCGGACGCGGCGGAGGGTGAGGTGCGGGAGGTCGACGAGCCAGGTCCTGCCGTCGCGGCGCGGGGGCTCTCGCTCGTCGAGGCGTGGCGGGGGACCGCGTGCCACCGGGTCGAGCTCGACGGGACCGGGCGGCTCGCGCGGGTGGCCGTCGTGGACCCGTCGTTCTTCACGTGGCCGGCGCTGCCGGTGTCGCTGGCGGACACGATCGTCCCCGACTTCCCGCTGGCCAACAAGAGCTTCAACCAGTCCTACGCGGGCAACGACCTGTGACCCGCAGCTCCCGCAGGGGGTAGGTGGACCGGGCCGCGCCCGGTGCCCACCGCCCGGCGCAGGACCGGGTTGACGGGGCTCACCCTGTCGGCGTCTACTGAGATACTTCGAACAGGTGTTCGATGATCCGGTGGGCGAGGTGGGTGTGATGACGGTGCTGGCAGCGGCGGCTCCCGTGCGGGCGGACGCGACCGGAACCGATCGTGCGGCGCTCGCCCGGTCGATCCTGGCCCGTGCGGAGGAGCGCACGGGGACCAGCCGGTGGGTGCGGCCGGTGCTGCTCCCGCAGGCCGGTGACGACGCGGGGACGGCAGATGGCGCCGCCGCACCCCACCCGGACGCGACCGCGCTGACCCTGCCGGTGAGCGGCCGGCTGGCCGGCCTGCTGCCCTCGCGGGGGCTCGACCGTGGCACGACGGTGGTGGTGGCCGGGTCGACCTCGCTGGTGCTCGGCCTGCTCGCCGAGGTGTCCCGGGCGGGTGGCTGGGTGGCCGTCGTGGGGATGCCGGGGCTGGGGGTGCTCGCGGCGGCCCAGCTGGGCCTCGACCTCGACCGCGTGGTGCTCGTGCCCGATGCGGGGCCGGACGGCCCGCTCGTCCTCGCCGCCCTGCTCGACGGGGTGGACGCCGTCGTCGTCGGTCCGCGCGTCGCCCTGACCGATGCGGACCGGCGCCGCCTGAGCGCCCGTGCACGGGAGCGGTCCGCCGTGCTGCTGCCCACCACACCCTGGCCGGGGGCGGCCGTGGTGCTCACCGCCGGGGCCTCCCGGTGGGAGGGCGTCGGCCGCGGGGACGGCCGGCTGCGGAGCCGGCGGCTCGACGTCCGGCGCGGTGGGCGCGGCACGGCGGCACAGGGCTGGCTGGGCGAGGTCCAGCTGCCCGCCGAGCCCCGGCTGCCGGGCGGGGACCTCGACGCCGAGGTGCTGCGCGACGCCGAGGTGCTGCTCACCGTCGAGCGGCGGCACGCCGGATGAGCGCCCCGCCCCGGATCCTCGCCCTGTGGGCACCGGACTGGCCGGTCCTGGCGGCGATGACGGCCGAGCAGGTCCCCGGCCACCGGCCGGCCGCGGTGCACGACGGCCGGCAGGTCACCTCGGTCAGCGCCACGGCGCGGCGCCAGGGGGTGCGGCGGGGCATGCGCAGACGGCAGGCCCAGGAGTGCTGCCCGGAGCTCGCGCTGCTGCCGGCGGACCAGGGCAGGGACACCCGGTTGTTCGAGCCCGTGGCCGCCGCAGCGGAGTCCGTCGTGGCCGGGGTCGAGGTGGCCCGGCCGGGTCTCCTCCTGCTGCCCGCCGCGGGTGCCGGCCGCTACCACGGGTCCGAGCACGCGCTCGCGGAGCTGCTGGTCGCCCAGGTGATCGAGCAGGCCGGCTACGAGGTCCAGGTCGGGGTGGCCGACGGCGCCGGTGCCGCCGTCCTGGCCGCCCGTGCCGCCCGCATCGTCCCGCCGGGCGGCACGGCGGCCTTCCTGGCGCCCCTGGGCATCGGGGAGCTGGTCCACGTCGCCACCGGGGACGCCGTCGCCCGGGTGCCGGAGCTGGTCGACCTGCTGGGGCGGCTCGGCCTGCGCACCCTGGGGGACCTGGCCGGGCTGCCCGGCGCGGACGTGCTGACCCGGTTCGGCCCGCTCGGCGGCTGGGCGCACCGGGTCGCCGCCGGGCAGGACGACCAGCCCACGGCGCTGCGTCGTCCGGAGCCCGACGTCGCCGTCGCCGTGGAGCTCGACCCGCCGGTCGAGCGGCTCGAGGCGACGGCCTTCGTCGCCCGGCGCCTCGCAGAGGAGCTGCACGCCCAGATGGTCGCCCGGGGGGTCGGCTGCGGCCGGCTGCAGATCACCGCGCGCACCGCCGACGGCGTCGACCTGGTGCGCACCTGGCGGACCGACACCGCCCTGGGCGGCCTGTCCGCCGCCCGGATGGCCGATCGCGTCCGCTGGCAGCTCGAGGGCTGGCTCACCGCCCAGGGGGCGCATCGCCCGGCCGTGGGCACGCTGGACGACCCCGCGCCGGCGCCGCTGGTCAGCCTCGCGCTGCGCGCCGAGCAGGTGCTGGCCGTGGGGGCGGAGCAGGGGCGGCTGTGGGGCGAGGCCAGCGGTGCCGACCTGCGCGCCCAGCGCGCGGTGCACCGGGTCCAGGGGCTCATCGGGGCGGACGCCGTGCTGAGCGTGGCCGTCCAGGGTGGTCGGGAGGTCCGCGACCAGGTGCACCTGGTGCCATGGGGCCAGGCCGCCCCGCCGGCCCGCCCGCTCGACGCCCCCTGGCCGGGCCGGCTGCCACCCCCCGCCCCGGCGACGGTGCTCGTCACCCCCGAGGTGGTCCAGCTGTGCGGCCAGGACGGCCGCCGGGTGCAGGTCGACGCGCGGCTGCAGGTCAGCGCCGAGCCCGCCGTGGTGTGGTGGCCGTCGCGCGACGGCGACGCCGTGCGCGAGACGCCGGTCACCGGCTGGGCCGGGCCGTGGCCGGTGGTGCAGCGCTGGTGGGGTCCGAACCCCCACCGGCGGGTGTACCTGCAGGCCACGCTCGCGGACGGCAGGGCGGTGCTGCTGGCGCTGGCCGACGGGGTCTGGACGCTCGAGGCGCACTATGACTGACCGCGCTCTGACTGACCGCGCTCTGACTGACCGCGCCGCCCCGGGCGAGCCCCGCTACGCCGAGCTGCACGCCCACTCGGCGTTCAGCTTCCTCGACGGGGCCAGCCAGCCGGAGGAGCTGGTCCGCGAAGCCGTCCGGCTCGGGCTCACCGGCCTGGCCCTGACCGACCACGACGGCCTGTACGGCGTCGTGCGCTTCGCCCAGGCAGCCCGGACGGCCGGGCTGCCGACGGTCTTCGGCGCGGAGCTGCACCTGCCCGGCCCGGACGGTGTGCTCGACGACCCGACGGGCTCACCCGACCCGCGGGCCACCCACCTGCTCGTGCTGGCCCGCGGTCCGCAGGGCTACCGGGCGCTGTCGCGGGCGATCGCGGAGGCGCATCTGGCGACGGGGTCCAAGGGGCGGGCGGACTACCGTCTGGACCGGCTCGCCGCGGAGGCGGACGGGCACTGGCTCGTGCTCACCGGGGGGCGCAAGGGGGCGGTCCGTCGCGCGCTGGCGGACGGGCCGGCCACGGCCATGGCGGAGCTGGACCGGTTGACCGCCCTGTTCGGTCGCGACAACGTCGCCGTCGAGGTCACCGACACCGCCGACCCGTGGGACTCCGAGCGCAACGACGCCCTGGCGGGGCTGGCCCGGCGCGCGCGGCTGCCCCTCGTGGCCACCGGGAACGTGCACTACGCCCGCCCGGCCGATGCCGACCTGGCCGCGGCGCTGCACGCCGTGCGTGCGCGATCGAGCCTGGACGACCTCGACGGCTGGCTGCCAGCCGGTCCCGGGGCGCACCTGCGCTCTGCCGCCGAGATGACGGCGCGGCACCGGCGCCACCCCCAGGCCGTGCGCACGGCCGTCGCGCTCGCCGCCGAGTGCGCCTTCGACCTCGCCCTCGTGGCCCCCGACCTGCCGCCCTACCCGGTGCCGCCGGGCCACGACGAGGCGAGCTGGCTGCGCGAGCTCACCCGACGCGGTGCCCTGCACCGCTACGGCCCGCCGGAGACGGAGCGGGTGCCGGGGGCCTGGGCCCAGATCGCCCACGAGCTCGACGTCATCGAGTCCCTGCACTTCCCGGGCTACTTCCTCATCGTCCACGACCTCGTCGCGTTCTGCCGTGACCGGCAGATCCTGTGCCAGGGGCGCGGCTCGGCCGCCAACTCGGCGGTCTGCTACGCGCTCGGGGTGACCGCCGTCGACGCGGTGGCGCACGGGCTGCTCTTCGAGCGGTTCCTCGCCCCGGAGCGCGACGGCCCGCCGGACATCGACGTCGACATCGAGTCGGCCCGGCGCGAGGAGGTCATCCAGTACGTCTACGAGCGGTTCGGCCGGCGCCACGCCGCTCAGGTCGCCAACGTCATCAGCTATCGCCCGCGCTCGGCCGTCCGGGACGCCGCCCGGGCGCTGGGGTACGACGTCGGCCAGCAGGACGCCTGGAGCAAGAGCATCGAGCGGTGGGGGTCGTTGCGTGGGCCGGAGCGGCCCAGCAGCTGGCACCACCTCGAGCGGGCACCGACGGTGGGGCCGGGCGGGCCGGGCGGGCCGGGTGAGATGGTCCCGACGGCCGACCGGCACGACGTCGTCCCGGCGCACCCGCCCGCATCGGCATCGGACCTGGCCGAGATCCCCGAGGCGGTGATCGACCTCGCGGACCGGTTCCTGCGCCTCCCGCGCCACCTGGGCATCCACTCGGGCGGCATGGTGCTGTGCGACCGGCCGGTCATCGAGGTCTGCCCGGTCGAGTGGGCGCGGATGCCAGGGCGCACCGTGCTGCAGTGGGACAAGGACGACTGCGCCGACGCCGGGCTGGTGAAGTTCGACCTGCTCGGGCTGGGCATGCTCACGGCGCTGCGGATCGCCTTCCAGCTCGTCGCGCGGCACGAGGACGTCGAGCTCGGCCTGCACGAGCTGCCCCAGGAGGACCCGGCGGTCTACGACCTGCTGTGCGCCGCGGACACGGTCGGGGTGTTCCAGGTCGAGTCGCGCGCGCAGATGGCCACCCTGCCGCGCCTGCAGCCGCGGTGCTTCTACGACATCGTCGTGGAGGTCGCGCTCATCCGGCCCGGCCCTATCCAGGGCGGCTCGGTGCACCCCTACATCAACCGGGTGCGCGGCCGGGAGCCCGTGACCTACCTGCACCCGCTGCTGGAGCCCTCGTTGGCCAAGACCAAGGGTGTGCCGCTGTTCCAGGAGCAGCTCATGCAGATGGCGATCGACGTGGCCGGGTTCACCGGCGCCGAGGCCGACCAGCTGCGCCGCGCGATGGGGTCCAAGCGCTCGACGGAGCGGATGGAGGCGCTGCGGTCCCGGCTCATGGACGGCATGGCCGAGCGGGGGATCACCGCGGACGTCGGGGTGCAGATCTTCGACAAGCTCCGGGCGTTCGCCGACTTCGGCTTCCCCGAGTCGCACGCGTACTCCTTCGCCTACCTCGTGTACGCCAGCTCGTGGCTCAAGGTGCACCACCCGGCGGCGTTCTACGCGGGACTGCTCGCCGCCCAGCCGATGGGCTTCTACACGCCGCAGTCGCTCGTGGCCGACGCCCGGCGCCGTGGCGGGGTGGTGCTGCGACCGTGCGTGCAGCGCTCGGCGGTCCAGGCCGACCTGGAGCCGGTGCCCGACGATGCGGACCCGGCGGCGGGCCGGCCGGCGTGGCCCGTGCCCTCGACGGAGCCGGCCCCCGACGTCACCCTCGCGGTCCGGATGGGCCTGGCCGCGGTGCGCGGCGTCGGGATGCCGGTCGCCGAGGCCCTCGTCGCCGAGCGGGCGGCGCACGGCGCGTTCACCGACCTGCGGGACCTGGTCCGCCGGGTGCGGCTCAGCACCGCACAGCTCGAGGCCCTGGCGACGGCCGGGGCCCTGGGCGGGCTGGGCGTCGACCGGCGGGCGGGGCTGTGGGCGGCCGGTGCCCTGGCCCAGGAGGGACCGGACACCCTGCCGGGCGTCGCCGTCGGCGTCGAGGCGCCCACCCTGCCGGGGATGAGCACCGTCGAGCTCGCGATGGCCGACGTGTGGGCCACCGGGGTGTCGGTGGACTCCTACCCGACCCAGTACGTGCGCGGCGGGTTGGACGCCGCGGGGGTCCTCACCGTCGCGGCGGCGGTCGCCCACGAGGCCGAGCGTCGGGTCGCGGTGGCGGGGGTGGTCACCCACCGCCAGCGGCCGGGCACCGCCCAGGGCGTCACCTTCCTGTCACTGGAGGACGAGACGGGCATCCTCAACGTGGTGTGCACCGCGGGGCTGTGGCGGCGCTTCCGCACGGTCGCGCGCTCCTCGGCCGCCCTCGTGGTGCGCGGTCGGCTGGAGCGGGCGGACGGCGCCACCAACCTGCTCGCCGAGCACCTGGCACCGTTGTCGCTGCGGGTCCCGACGTCCTCGCGGGACTTCCGCTGAGTCACGCCTCGACAGCCAGCCCGTCGTCGTCCGGGTCCGGGTCCGGCTCCGCCGACCCGTCGTCCGTGAAGTCGCTCGGCGGGTCCACGTGGCGCAGCCGGGCGAACACGGCCCAGGCCACCGCGACGAGCGGCACCGAGATCACGGCGCCGAGGATGCCCGCGATGAGGGTGCCCGCCGTCACCGACAGCGCCACCGCGACGGGGTGCAGCGAGACCTGCTTGCCCATCACCAGCGGGGTGAGGACGTGCCCCTCGAACTGCCCGATGAGGGCGATGCCGACGCCGACGAGCAGCGCGTTGAGGAAGCCGTTGGCCGCCAGCGCGACGACCATCGCGATGACCATGGCCAGCGGGGCGCCGATGAGCGGGATGAACGCGCCCACGAAGACGAGCACGGCCAGGGGGGCTGCGAGCGGCACCCCCAGCGCGATGAGGATGATCGCGGCCAGCACGCCGTCGGCCGCCGCGACGATGAACGTGCCACGGGTGTACCCCGAGAACGTGTACCAGGCGACCCCGCCGCCGAGGTGCCACGACGTGCGCATCCGCAGCGGCAGCTGGTTGAGGAACCAGGTCCACATCTCGCTGCCGCGGGTGAGGAAGAACACCGTGCAGAAGGTCGCCAGCGCCAGGGCCGTGAACACCTGCGCGACCGACCCGACGCTCGACAGGGCCTGGCTGGCCACGGCGCTGCTGTTGGCCACGATCCACTCCTGGCCCTGGACCAGCCACGCCTGGACGTCCTCGCTGGTCACCGTCAGGTGCAGCGGGCTGTTCTTCAGTGCGTCGAGGAGGGTCGAGATGCCGTCGTTGAACTGCACCCCCAGGTTGGCCCACTGCCCGGCGACCGAGAGCCCGATGTAGGTGAACAGCCCCGCGACGACGAGGAACGACAGCAGGATCGACAGCGCGGTGGCCAGCCCGCGGGGCATCACCCGCCCCATCGCGTTGACCAGCGGGCGCAGCACGGCGGTGAAGACGAGCGCCAGGAAGACCGCGATCGACAGCAGCAGCACCTTGGCCGTGGCCCAGAACACCAGGGCGACGGCGGCGACCACGACGAGGATCCGCCAGGACCACCCGGCGACGGTCCGCAGCCAGTGCGGCGCGGACTCGTCGAAGCCGACCACCGCGGGGTTGCGCCGGGCGCCGGCGACCTTGCGGGCCGCCGGGCTCGCACCGGACAGGTGGCGCAGCGAGGCCGGGGTGCGTTCGGGTTCGGTGAGGCCGGACGGGTCGTGCTCGGTCACCGTTGCCTCCTCCGGGCGCCATCGGCCCGTGCCCTGCCTGCCAGTGTGCCCCAGGCGCCGCGTCCTGGCCCGGTGCCGCTCCGTGCTATCTTTGGCGCCGCACTTGAGGGCTGGATCAGCACCTCAGGTCACCTGTCCGGGTGGCGAAATGGCAGACGCGCTAGCTTGAGGTGCTAGTGCCCTTAACGGGCGTGGGGGTTCAAGTCCCCCTCCGGACACTCGTTGAGACAGCGACGCGCAAGGCCCCCGACCCGCCGGTCGGGGGCCTTGCGCGTTCTCGGCCCGCACCCGGGACCTCGTGCTCTGACCGGACGTGGTGCGACGGGTGGACGCTGGCGGTATGAGCACCTCTGGCGCGGGGATCCTCACCTTTCTCGGAGCGGCCGGCACGGTGACCGGCAGCAAGTTCCTCGTCGAGCGCGACGGCCGCCGCCTGCTGGTGGACTGCGGGCTGTACCAGGGGGAGCGGGAGTGGCGCCGCCGGAACTGGGAGCCGTTCCCGGTCGACCCGGCCTCGATCGACGACGTCGTGCTCTCCCACTGCCACCTCGACCACTGCGGGTACCTGCCGGCGCTGGTGCGCGACGGGTTCAGCGGCCCGATCTGGATGACCGAGGGCACGGCGGCCCTGACCGAGATCGTGCTGCGCGACAGCGCCCACCTCAACGAGCGCGACGCCGAGCAGGCCCGGGCCGGCGGCTGGTCCCGGCACGACCCGCCGCTGCCGCTCTACGGCGTCGCGGACGCCGAGGCGGCCATCGTGCTGTTCCGGCAGGTCGGGTTCGGCGTGCGGACGCCGGTGTCCGACGCGATGGCGATCACCCTGTCGCGGGCGGGGCACGTGCTCGGGGCCGCGAGCGTGCTCGTGACGGCCGGCGACGAGACGGTGCTGTTCTCTGGCGACCTCGGCAGGCGCACGCACCCGGTGCTGCGACCGCGCGAGGCGCCGCCGGCTGCGCGGACGGTGGTCCTGGAGTCCACCTACGGCGACCGCGACCACCCCGACCCCGACGGCGACGCGCACGCGGAGTTCGCGGCGGCGATCCGCCGCACGGTGGCCCGCGGCGGCTCCGTCCTGGTGCCGGCCTTCGCGGTGGACCGTACCGAGCTGGTGCTGCATGCCCTGTCGCAGATGCTGCGCGCCGGGCAGATCCCGTCCGTCCCGGTCTACGTCGACAGCCCGATGGCGCTCGCGGCCCTCGACGTCTACCGGCGCGGCTCGCTCCGGGCCGAGCTGCTGCCCGACGCCCCGGCCGACCTCGTCGACCTGCCGATGCTGCACGCGGCTCGCACGCCAGAGGAGTCGATGGCGCTCAACAGCCCGCACACTCCGTCGATCATCGTCTCTGCCTCGGGGATGGCGTCGGGCGGCCGCGTCGTGCACCACCTGCGCCACATGCTCCCCGACCGGCACAACACGGTGGTGCTGACGGGCTACCAGGCGATCGGCACGCGCGGCCGGGCGCTGCTCGACGGTGCCAAGGAGCTGAAGATCCACGGCCGGTACGTCCCGGTGCGCGCCGAGGTGGTCAGCGACGAGGAGTTCAGCGTGCACGCGGACGCCGACGAGCTGGTGGCCTGGCTGCGCGATCTGCCGACGCCGCCCGAGACGGTGTACCTGGTGCACGGTGAGGCCGACGCCGCGCGGCTCCTGGGGGACCGGATCCGGGCGGAGCTGGACTGGCTGACCGTCGTCCCGAGGCTCGGGGAGCGGGTGCGGCTCTGAGACCTCGTGCGGCGCAGACCGTCGGCGTGCGGCGCCTCGTCGGTGACCCGTGCCGCCCGGATCGGTGGCCGCGTTCCTGGTGTCGGCAGACGAGAGGAGGGGATCGGGGTGCTCGTCGGGAGAAGACCGGATCTGACTGCGGGGGCTCGACGGGGTCTGCCGGGGAGCTTCGTGGAGCTCTCGGCAGGAGTCACGCACTACGAGCTGCGTGGTGAAGCCGGCGGCGAGAACGTCGTCCTCATCCACGGCAACGCCGCACCCAGCGTGACGTGGGACAGGACGATCGGAGACCTGAGCGCGGCGGGCTTCCGGGTGCTCCGCTACGACCTGTTCGGGCACGGATCGTCCGACCGGCCGAAGCTGCCCACCTACGACCGCCATCTCTACAACGCCCAGCTCACCGAGCTTCTGCGTGCGCTGGACATCTCGGACCCGGTCCTGGTGGTGGGAACCTCCCAGGGCGGAAGCATTGGCGCCTGCTTCGCGTCGGAGCACCCGGGACGGGTCAAGAAGTTCGCCCTGCTGGCACCCTTCGTCGACGACCTCCCGAGTCCACGAGGCCTGGCGCTCCGGCTCGTCAGGACGCCGGTCGTGGGAGAGGCCCTCATGGGGCTGATGAGCGACGGCAAGCTCGCCGACCTCTCCGACGCCGTCGTCGGCACCGAGACGACTTCCCTGCTCGCGAGCCAGGTTCTCGAGCAGTTCCGCTTCCGGGGCAAGCGCCGAGCCATGCTGGCCAACCTGAGAGGTGACGCCCTGCGGGACGCGACGGCCTGCTACCGGGGCGTCAAGGAGCAGGGCATCCCCGTCCTGCTGACCTGGGGTGACTCGGACCAGAAGGTCTCGAAGGAGTCGATGGCCAGGCTGCGTGACCTGATGCCCGGGATCGAGTACCACGAGCTCGGGGCTGCCGGCCACCTGGCGCACTACGAGTTCCCGGAGCGCGTCAACCCGCTGCTGGTCCGCTTCCTTGCCCGCTGACGACGGCCCACCGTGACCCTCGGCCGCGCGAGCGAGCGGCGCGGCTCAGGGCGGAGACGGGCCATCCGACCGTCGTCCCGAGGCGGGCGTAGCGGGTGCGGCTCTGAGGGTCGTCGTGCTTCGTGCTCGGTACCAGCCCGGGCGCTTGGTGGCTGCCTCGGAGATGTTCCTGTGGTGCGGGCGCGATCTTGACGGGGGGGACCCCCGCAATAGCCTCGGCGACGATGTCACAGTCGGCATCACTCAGTTGACAGGGGGCAGTATCCGTACTCACTTGTGGGCGGGTCGAGTCGTGGCGACGGGGCTCCTCAGCACTGTCGCGCTCGTCGCCGCCACGACCGGCGTCGCTGCAGCCGATCGGCCAGGCCTCGACTCCACCGACCAGATCATCGAGGCCGTGACCGGAGTCGTTCCCGAGGTCGTAACCAGCGAGATCCACATCGGTGACGTGCTCACGGTCGACACCGCTGCCGAGGTCGATACGACCTACCTGGTCGACACCGGCGAGGTGACAAGCGTCGTCGCTTCCATCGAAGGTCCTGGTGTCACGACCGTCTCCTTTGACCTGAACCTTGGGGACGGCTACGCGATCTACCTCACGGGGGACGGCGGCGGGATGGTCATCGACGAGGCGACCCTCGCAGTGCTCGAGTCCGCAGGTGAGAGCACCCCGTCGGGAACGCCGATCGACGTGTCGGTGGCAGTCGCAGCGACGCTCGAGGCTCCGTGGGCCGTCGACGCAACGGGTCAGGTGCTCCCGACTCGATACGAGATCCAGGGGGACACGCTCGTGCAGCACGTCGACACGGAGGGTGCGGTGTTCCCGGTCGCTGCCGACCCCAGCTTCGGACTCGGCTGGTAGTACATCACCCCGGTGTACTACGTCCACGACAACCGCTCGGACACTCACTCGATCAGCACCTATCGAGTGAGCTACCTCTCCGCGGTCGGCTGGTTGTGCGACTTCCTACCAGGGTGGGCAGTGAGTCTGTGCCGAACCCTGGTCAACAGTCGTGCGAGTGACCTCGTGAACACGGCGAAGACCGCGTGGAACGCCGGCAAGTGCCTCTCCTTCTGGCAGGGGTACGGGACAGGCGTGAGTCCCCTCTTCTACGACGCATACACCCGAAGCTGCTGAGAGAGCATCATGGATGACAAGACCGTGGGAGCACGAGTGAACGAGCGATGGTGGCGCCACCTGACACCGTGGCAGGACGCGGCGCTTGTGTCGCTCTCGACGTTCCTCCTGTCCTGGGCGGGCATGATCATCGGGTGGATCCCACGGCTGGAGAGCACGTGGGCAGGTGACCTGGGGCAACTCGCCATCTACGCTGGGACCGGCTTCTTCACTCGTCTGCTGTGGCTGGTCTACCGTCGGCGCCAGAAGCGGAGGACATCCGCCAGCGGGCCTGTCACGGCCCTCCCACGGACCGCGCGCAGGGGGTAGCGACCGCACGATCCCGGGTCTTCGTGCGCAGGCGCCACGGGCCCTGGCTGATCGCATCCAGGCGGAGCTAGACCGGCCGATCGCCCCGAGGCTCGCCGAGCGGTTGCGGCTCCAGTCGCTCGTGGGTGCCGGCGGTCGACGCGGCGGCGTCTCGCCAGTGTCCGGCGCCGTCCCTCGACGACTCGTGGACGGCGTCACGAGTCGTCAGGTTCTGGCAAGCCTCGACGGCACGGACGACCGGACCCCGCCCGCGCCCACCTGACGGCACTGGACGAGATCGTCCGGGGGCTGACGGACGCGGCCTGTCACCTCCGCTGGGGCGATGGCACGCTCGCGGTGGCCGGCAGGTGCTCGAAGATGAGGCTGGTCTCGGTGTAGGCGACCTCGGGGCGTGCGGAGAGCTGGTCGACGACGAAGGCCCGCAGGGTCTCGGTGTCGCGCGCCGCGACGTGGATGAGGAAGTCGTCGGCGCCGGCGACGAAGTACAGGTCCATCACCTCCGGCCGCCGCGCGATCCGCCGCGCGAAGGCGAGCATCTCCCCGCGCGCCGTGCCCTGCACCCGCACGGCGATCATCGCCTGCAGGTGCAGGCCCAGCGCGGCCGGGTCGATGTCGGCGTGGAAGCCGCGGATGACGCCGGACTCGCGCAGCGCGCGCACGCGACCCAGGCACGTCGACGGGGCGATCCCCACGGCCTCGGCCAGGGCGTTGTTGGGCATCCGGGCGTCGTCCCGCAGCAGCCGCAGGATCGCGCGGTCGGTCTCGTCGAGCCGAATCTTCTTCATGCGGAGGCCTCGCACCTCGGGCTGGATCGAGCAATCAACGAAGTATCACCCCAATGAGCGAAGATTCGGCGGAAGCAATGCGCTCGAAACGCAGGCATCTTCACACTTGTGAGGTAGCACACACCTGTCGGGCGGCCGTGCGGCCCCCCGCGACCCACGGAGGCCAGCATGCGGATCGGGATCCCCGCCGAGCGCAAGGTCCACGAGTACCGCGTCGCGCTGACCCCCGCCGGGGCGCACCGGCTCGCGGCGTCCGGCCACGAGGTGCTGGTCCAGTCCGGCGCCGGGACCGGCTCGGCGATCAGCGACGACGACTACCGCGCCGCCGGCGCCCGCATCGTCGCGACGGCCGAGGAGGTCTGGGCCGCCGACCTCGTCTGCAAGGTCAAGGAACCCGTCGCCGCCGAGTACCCGCTGCTGCGGCGCGGCCTGGTGCTCTTCACCTACCTGCACCTCGCAGCAGACCAGGCGTGCACGGACGCGCTGCTCGCGGCCGGGACCACCGCGATCGCCTACGAGACCGTCCAGCAGCCCGACGGGTCGCTGCCCCTGCTCGCCCCGATGAGTGAGGTCGCGGGGCGGCTGGCCACCCAGGTGGGCGCCTACCACCTGCTGCGCAGCGAGGGGGGGCGCGGCCTGCTGCTCGGGGGCGTCCCGGGGGTCGAGCCGGCCCGCGTCGTCATCCTCGGTGGGGGAGTCGCGGGCCGGCACGCCGCGGAGATCGCCGTGGGCATGCGCGCGGACGTGACGATCCTCGACCTGTCTCTGCCCCGCCTGCGCGAGCTCGACGCGGCGTTCGGCGGGAGGGTGCGCACGGTGGCCTCGTCGCCGTACGCGATCGAGCAGGCCGTCCTGGGCGCGGATCTCGTCATCGGTGCCGCGCTGGTCCCCGGCGCCAAGGCGCCGACGCTGGTGAGCAACGACCTGGTGTCCCGGATGCGGCCCGGCTCGGTGCTCGTCGACATCGCCGTCGACCAGGGTGGCTGCTTCGCCGACACCCACGCCACGACGCACGCCGAGCCGACCTACCCCGTGCACGGCTCGGTCTTCTACTGCGTGGCGAACATGCCGGGTGCGGTCCCCGTCACCTCGACCGGTGCGCTCACCAACGCGACGCTGCCCTACCTCGTGCGGCTCGCCGACCGGGGCTGGCGCGCGGCCCTCATGGCGGACCCGGCGCTCGCTGCCGGGTTGACCACGCACGAGGGGGCGCTGCTGTCCGGGGCCGTCGCCGAGGCGCACGGGTACGTCGTGGCCGACCCGAGCGGCCTGCTCGTCGGCTGAGGGCGGTCAGGTGACCGCGACGGCCAGTGCCGCGGTGCGGTCGGCGTCCGCCCGGAGCAGGCGGGCCTTGCGCAGGTTCTCGCGCAGCACCCAGCGCACGTCCCGGTCGGGCGAGGCCGCCCACCGCTCCAGCGCGTCGAACCCGGGGCCCGGCGCCGCGGCGACGGCAACGCTCCAGCAGTAGCCGAGGCCCTGGCGCAGGACCCGGACGTCCGGGTCCCGCCGACGGTCCGCGACGAGGGCAGCGAGCGAGGCCGTGACGCGGTCGAGGACAGCCAGGGCGTGGTCGGCCGTTCCGGGCGCCCGGAGCAGGCGCGGCTCGCACAAGCCGGCGACGGCGGCGCGCTGCACGAGGGGTGGTCCTGCCGCCCAGTCGCTCGTGACCGCGCGCAGCAGCCCGGGGTCACCGTCGCCGATCCGCTGCAGGGCCATCGCGACGCCCTCGCGCACCCGCCAACGACCGTCCTCGGCACGGCGCCGCAGGTCGGCCACGAGCGCGGGCCGGCCCTCGAGGACCAGCCGTCCGATCCCCGCCGTCCCCACGCACGCGAGGTACTCGTCGTCCGCGGCGGACCACCGCAGGAGCGTGGCGGCCGGTGCGACGTCGCCGGCGGCGGCGAGCAGCTCGAGGTTGGCACGCGGGCCGGGCAGCCCAGAGCGCTCCCCGAGGTAGTCCTCCCACCGCTCGACGGCGAGAGCCTGCAGCGCTGCCAGGTGCTCCTGACGCACCCCCATGGTGCCTCCCCGTCGCTCGCGCACCATCCTGCACCTCTCGTCCGCCTAGGGTTCCGGGATGGACCCCGTGACGCTGCACGACGACGTCGTGACCCTCGCCCCGCCGACGCCGGCGGACGTCGACGACATCACGCTGGCATGCCAGGACCCCGAGGTCTCCGCGTGGGTCACCGTGCCCCGGCCGTACCGTCGCGCCGATGCCGAGGGCTTCCTCGAGCACGTCGTCGGGCCCGGCTGGGCCTCGGGCCGCGAGCTCGTCTGGGCCATCCGTGCGGCGGGTGGCGACGGCGACGCGCCGGGAAGGCTGCTCGGGATGGTCGGGCTGCACGGCGTGGCCGACGGCAGCGCCGAGCTCGGCTACTGGGTGGCGCCGTGGGCGCGTGGCCGGGGCGTCGTCGGGCGCGCGGTGTCCCTGGTCCTCGACCACGCGTTCGCGATGCGCGGCCTCGACCTGCAGCGCGTCAGCTGGCACGCCTACGTGGGGAACTGGCCCTCGCGCCGCGTGGCGTGGCGCGCCGGGTTCCGCGTCGAGGGGACCGTGCGGCTCGAGGGCGTGCAGCGCGGGGTGCGCCGCGACACGTGGGTCGGCACGCTGCTGCGGGACGACCCTCGCACGCCGGCGGAGCCGTGGCCGCCCGAGGCGCCGGACGACGGCGCGGCGGTGCGGCCCGGGCCCTGACGCGGCACCGTCGGGCCGGGCGCTGGGAGGATGTCCCCATGACCGACCAGACCCAGGTCCCCACGCTGGACCCGACCAACCCCTTCGCCGCACCGTCGTCGCTGCCCTACCGGCTGCCGGACTTCGCCGCGATCCGTGACGAGCACTACCGGCCCGCGTTCCTCGCCGGGATGGCGGCCGAGCGCGCCGAGGTCGAGGCGATCCTCGCCGACGGCCCACCGACCGAGGACAACACGCTGCTCGCCCTGGAACGCGCCGGGGCGCTGCTGCACCGGGTCGCCGCGGTCTTCTTCAACCGGACCAGCGCGGACAGCACGCCGGAGCTGGACGACCTCGAGGCCGAGGTCGCGCCCCTGCTGTCGGAGCACCACGACGCGATCGACCTCGACCCTCGGCTGCTCGCGCGCCTCGACGCCCTCGCGGCCCGGGCCGCCGCGGGCGAGGTGACGCTCGCGGAGGACGCCGGATGGCTGCTCGAGAACCTCCAGCGCGACCTGCGCCGGGGCGGCGCCGCGGCGGCCCCGCAGGTCCAGGAGCAGCTGCGCGCCCTCAACGCCCGGATCAGCACCCTGGAGACGACGTTCGGCCGCGAGCTGCTGGCCGACGCCAACGACAGCGCGCTGCTCGTCACCGACGACGCGGAGCTCGACGGGCTCGCGCCCGACGCGATCGCCGCAGCCCGGCAGGCCGCCGCGGACCGCGGGCACGCCGAGGGCTGGCTGCTCGAGCTCGTCTCGTCGAGCCAGCAGCCCGTCCTGGCGAGCCTGACCCGCCGTGACGTGCGCCGACGCGTGCACGAGGCGTCCCTGGCGCGCGGGGCGCGCGGCACGGAGCACGACACCCGCGCGACCCTCCTCGAGCTGGTCCGCGCCAGGGCCGAGCGGGCCCGGCTGCTGGGCTACGACCACCACGCCGCCTACGTCGCCGACGACGGCACGGCCAGGACGACCGCCGCGGTCCAGGCGCTGCTGACGCGTGCTGCCCCCGCCGCCGCGGCGAACGCGCGCCGCGAGGCCGCCGACCTCGAGGCCGCGCTCCGGGTCGACGAGCCCGGTGCGACGCTCGAGGGTTGGGACTGGCCCTTCTACGCCGAGAAGGTCCGCCAGGAGCGCTACGCGCTCGACGACGCGGCCCTGCGCCCCTACCTCGAGCTCGAGCGCGTGGTGCACGACGGTGTCTTCCACGCAGCCACCGCGCTCTACGGGGTGACGTTCGCCGAACGGACCGACCTCGTGGGCTACCACCCCCAGGTCCGGGCGTTCGAGGTGAGCGACGCAGACGGCAGCCCGCTGGGCCTGTTCCTCGCCGACTGGTACACCCGCGCGTCGAAGCGGGGCGGGGCGTGGATGAACAACCTCGTCGACCAGAGCCGTCTGCGCGGCGAGCTGCCCGTGGTCGTCAACAACCTCAACATCCCGCGTCCGCCCGACGGCGAGCCGACCCTGCTCACGTGGGACGAGGTCATCACGCTGTTCCACGAGTTCGGCCACGCGCTGCACGGCCTGCTGTCCGACGTCCGGCTGCCCTCGCAGTCCGGCACGGAGGTGCCGCAGGACGTCGTGGAGTTCCCCTCCCAGGTCAACGAGATGTGGGCCTGGGACCCGAGCGTCCTGGCGCGGTACGCCGTGCACCACCGGACGGGTGAACCGA
>NZ_DAORSQ010000051.1:0-15589 GCF_035443605.1 Actinotalea sp.
CGTCAGAGGGTGTCGGTGGCGAATGTGTCGCAGGCCGCGGGGTCGCCCGTGGAGTAGCCCGTGGTGAACCACCTCGCGCGCTGCTCGCTCGAGCCGTGCGTCCAGGAGTCCTGGTTGACCCCCATCCCGGACTGCTCCTGGATGTGATCGTCCCCGACGGCCTCGGCGGCCGACAGCGCGTCGGCGAGCTGGGCCTCGGTGATCGGGTCGAGGAACGTGACGCCGGGCCGGTCCGGGTCCTCGCGCGTGGCCGCGTCGCCGGCCCACAGGCCCGCGTAGCAGTCGGCCTGGAGCTCGACCCGCACGGAGTCGGAGTCGGCGCCCGCGCCCTGCCGGTCGGCGCGATCCATGACACCGGTGACCTGCTGGACGTGGTGACCGTACTCGTGCGCCGTGACGTACATCTGCGTCAGCGCGCCGTCCGACGCCCCGAACCGGCTCTGCAGCACGTCGAAGAAGCCGAGGTCGAGGTAGATCGTCTGGTCGGGCGGGCAGTAGAACGGCCCGGTCGACGCGGAGGCGGAGCCGCACGCCGTCGTGGTGGCCTCCTGGAACTCGACGACCTCGGGCAGCGGCAGCTCGCCCTGCGCCGCGAGCGTGTCCGTCCAGTAGGCGTCGAGGGACTGGACGGTGGCGGACAGCCGGCAGAGCGGGTCGGTGTTGGCCTGCTCGACCGTGCACTCGCCGATGCTGCCCTCCTGCTGGCCGGAGGTCTGCCCGGACTGGCCGCCCTCGATCGCCCCGAGGTACGGCGAGACGTCCACGCCGGTGAACTGGTAGACGAGGAACGCGGCGATCGCCAGCAGGCCCACGCCCCCACCCGCGACGGCACCGCCGCGCCGGCTCTTGACCCGACCACCCTCGAAGCTGCCACCCTCGCTGAACGTCATGGGGTGAGGGTAGGGCCTGCGGTGCCGGGTCGGCGCGGCGGCGGGTGCCCGGGCTCAGTCGCCGATCCCGCGCGCCGCGAGCGCCTCGCCGGTCAGGCGGGCGCGGGCGACGGTGCGCACCGCGAACGGGACGAGCAGCGCCCGCGGGGAGCGCTCCAGGCCGCGGGCCCTGGCGGCGTCGCGGACCTCGGTGAACAGCGCGCCCAGCGCCGGGATGGCGCGGAGCATGAGGGCGACGGCGAGCGCGAACGTCTCCGGCTCGAGG
This sequence comes from Actinotalea sp., assembly GCF_035443605.1. Taxonomy (NCBI): domain Bacteria; kingdom Bacillati; phylum Actinomycetota; class Actinomycetes; order Micrococcales; family Cellulomonadaceae; genus Actinotalea; species Actinotalea sp. The sequence goes on from NZ_DAORSQ010000051.1 coordinate 1,156, forward strand.
CCAACGCGGCGCAGCGGCCGCACCGCGCGAGCCATGAGGTCTAGGAGCACGTCGGTGGGCGTGGTGGCCGTCACGACGGTCGCGGCCAGCACCAGGGTGACGAGGTCCGCGGCCACCTCGACGCCGAGCGGCCAGCCACGCGCCCAGCTCTGGTACGCCCCGACGAGGGCTGCCGTGACGAGCACGGGCGCGAGGCCGCGCACCGTGCCGCGCAGGGGCAGCCGGGCGACCATCGCGACGAGAACCGTCACGAGCAGTGCCACGACCGCGGTCCACGGGCCGCGGAGCACGACCAGTGCGATCCCGAGGGCCGTGAGCAGCCCGAACCGCACGGCCACCGGTGTGCGGTGGACGATCGTCGTCCCGGGCCGGTAGAGGCCCACCGGGTCGGCCCACGGCCTCATCGCACGGCCATGAGCGCACGGTAGTGCGCGACGGCCGCCCCGGCCTCACCGTCGAACACGAGCCGTCCCCCGTCGATGACGAGCACGCGCTCGGCGCGCCCAGCGGCCGCGAGGTCGTGCGTGACGTGCAGCACCTGCGCGTCCACGCCGTCGAGCAGGTCCTCCACCACGCGGCGCCAGCGCAGGTCGAGCAGGGTGGTCGGCTCGTCGCAGACCAGCACCTCGGGCGCGCAGGCGAGCACCCCGGCGAGGGCGAGCAGCTGCTTCTGCCCGCCGCTGAGGGAGTGCACGGGCGTCCGGGCGTGCTCGGCGAGCCCGATCCGGGCCAGCGCGTCGAGCGCCATGGCGTCGCGCCGGGCGGCGTCGCGCACGGTGCGCCGCAGCGACAGGGCGACGTCCTCGGCCGCCGTGGGCATGACGAGCTGGGCGTCGGGGTCCGTGAAGACGAAGCCGACCCGGGCGCGCACGGCCGCGCCGTGGGTCGCGACGTCGAGCCCGCACGTCCGCACCCGACCCGTTGTCGCGGTGCGCAGCCCGTTGACGAGCCGCGCGAGGGTGGACTTGCCCGAGCCGTTCGCCCCGATGACAGCCACCCTGCGCTCGGCGATCGTGCAGGTCAGCGGTTCGAGCAGGGTCCGCACCGCGGGGCGTCCGTCGGGGCCGAGCACCTCGACGGCGACCCCTGCCGCCTCGAGCTCGATCACGGTGCCCGTCTCACGACGACGCCGGCCTCACGACGACGCGCCCCGGGGGGCCGGCGTGGGCCTCACCGGGGCAGCAGGTCCGGGAACGCGCGGTGCACGGCCGAGGCGACGACGGCGGCCAGCACCACCTTGACGGCGTCGAACGGCAGGAAGGCGGCGTTGATCGCCAGCCCCTCCGCCAGGCTCACGCCGATCCGCGCGGCGAGCACGGGCACGCCGATCGCGTAGACCACCAGCGAGCCCAGCACCCCGGCGGCGACGATGACGGCTGTGCGCGGCCCGCCGGCGCGGCGTCCGAACCGTTCGACGACAGCGCCGGTCACCCAGGCCGCGACCGGGAAGGCGAGCAGGTAGCCCAGGGTCACCTTGGCGAACGTCGCCGGGCCGCCGGCGCCCTCGGCGAAGACGGGCAGACCAGCGAACCCCACGGCGAGGTAGAGGAGCACCGCGAGTGCGCCGCGTCGGGCCCCGAGCACTGCCCCGGCGAGCAGGACGGCGAAGGTCTGGAGCGTGATGGGGGCGCCGGCGGGGCCCACGGGCACGGCGACCAGCGAGCACACGGCGAGCAGGGCAGCGCCCGTGCCGATGAGCGAGAGGTCGGTCGCGGCGCTGCGGGTCCCGGCGCTGCGGGCCGCGTCGTCTGCGGAGGCGGTCGGGTCGGGCGGGGCGGCGGACATGGTGCTCCCAGGAGGTCGTGGACCTCGGCCGCACGTGCAGCCGAGGTCGTCGCGAACGTCGCTCGATCGGACGCCACGCTAGCCGGTCGTAGGATGAGCGTCGTTTGTGCCTGCCGACAACACCGTCGGCGAGCGGTCGGAGGAAACCTCAGTGATCACCGCCCATGACGTGGAGCTGCGTGTCGGCGTCCGCGTGCTGCTCGAACGGGCGTCCTTCCGGATCGCCCCCGGCGACCGGATCGGCCTCGTCGGCCGCAACGGCGCCGGCAAGACGACCCTGACGCGCGCCCTGGCGGGGGAGAGCCAGGCGACGGCGGGGCAGATCATCCGTTCCGGGGACGTCGGGTACCTCCCGCAGGACCCGCGCACCGGCGACCTCGACGTCCTGGCCCTGGACCGCATCCTGTCCGCGCGCGGGCTGGACGAGATCGTCCGCCTCATGCGCGAGACCGAGGGTGCGATGGCCAGCGCCGACGACGCCACGCGCGACGCCGCGCTCGAGCGCTACCCGAGGCTCGAGTCGAGGTTCACGGCGGCCGGCGGCTACGCGGCCGAGAGCGAGGCGGGCCGGATCTCCGCCAACCTCGGCCTCGACGAGCGCATCCTGTCCCAGCCGCTGCGCACCCTGTCCGGCGGTCAGCGACGCCGGGTCGAGCTCGCCCGGATCCTCTTCTCCGGGGCCGAGACCCTCCTGCTCGACGAGCCGACCAACCACCTCGACGCCGACTCGGTGGTCTGGCTGCGCGACTACCTGGCGACCTTCCCCGGCGGGTTCCTCGTCATCAGCCACGACGTCGACCTCGTGCGCAAGACCGTCAACAAGGTGTTCCACCTGGACGCCAACCGCGCCGAGATGGACCAGTACCACCTCGGCTGGGACGCCTACCTGCTGCAGCGCGAGACGGACGAGCGCCGACGCAAGCGCGAGCGGCTCAACGTCGAGAAGAAGGCCACCGTGCTGCTGGCGCAGGCCGACAAGATGCGGGCGAAGGCGACCAAGGCCACGGCGGCGCAGAACATGGCGCGCCGGGCGGAGAAGATGCTCGCCGGGCTGGAGGCAGAGCGTGCGTCGGACAAGGTCGCGCACCTGCGCTTCCCCGATCCCGCCCCGTGCGGCAAGACGCCGCTGACGGCCACGGGGCTGAGCAAGTCCTACGGCTCGCTCGAGGTGTTCACGGACGTCGACCTGGCGGTCGACAAGGGGAGCCGGGTGGTCATCCTGGGCTTCAACGGTGCGGGCAAGACCACCCTGCTGCGGCTGCTCGCCGGCGTCGAGGAGGCCGACACCGGCGAGGTGGTCCCCGGCCACGGCCTCAAGCTCGGCTACTACGCCCAGGAGCACGAGACCCTCGACGCGAGCCGCACCGTGGTGGAGAACCTGCGCACCGCTGCGCCCCACCTGACGGACACCCAGGTGCGCTCGGTGCTCGGCTCGTTCCTCTTCTCGGGCGACGACGCGAACAAGCCGGTCCGCGTGCTGTCCGGCGGCGAGAAGACCCGGCTCGCGCTCGCGGCGCTCGTCGTGTCCTCGGCCAACGTGCTCCTGCTCGACGAGCCGACCAACAACCTCGACCCGGCCAGCCGCGCCGAGGTGCTCTCCGCCCTGCACGGCTACGCGGGCGCGGTGGTCATGGTCACGCACGACGAGGGCGCCGTGGCGGCTCTCGCACCCCAACGAGTGGTGCTTCTGCCCGATGGCGACGAAGATCTATGGAACGACAGCTACGCGGATCTCATCTCGCTCGCGTGAGCTCGTCCGGGCCGGTCACTCGACCCGGACGGCGTCGGCCGGGTGCCTGCCCGGTCGGTGTGCCGTCGGACCGGGGCCAGGAGGACGACCATGAGCACCAAGCTCCCCAAGGGTTCACGGATCACCGGTGAGAGCCGCAGCGATCTCGCTGCCTCGCTCGTCGAGCGGTACGGCCGGGGCGAGAGCATCCGGTCGATGGCGCAGGACCTCGGACGGTCCTACGGGTTCGTCCACGGCGTGCTCGTCGAGTCCGGGGTTCCCATGCGCAGCCGGGGTGGGGCGACCCGTGGGCCGGCCGCCGAGGCGCGTCGCGCGGCACTGCGCGCCGACGCCTGAGAGCTAGGGGTCGGTCGCCGGTCCGTCAGCCGGGCCGGTCGCACGTCGGTCGCGCGCCGCCGCGTGCGCGTCCGCCTGCGCGTCGGCCTGCGCGTCGAGCAGGGCGTCCTCCTCCTGCTCCGCCGTCGCGCGCCGGCGCGGCCGGGCCGGGGTCGCCCGCTCGGTGCCGCCCGACTCCTCACGCGCGTCGCGGCGCAGCAGCACGACGGCGCCCCCGAGCGACCCGAGCGCGAAGACCCACCACTGGAACGCATAGGACAGGTGGGACCCGAGGTCGGTGCTCGGCGGCTCGAGGTCGCCGAGGCCCGCCGGGGACGCCCCGTCCTCGGTGACGACGGCCCCGGTGGCCGGCAGCGTCGCCGCGGCGGCCCACGCCCCGTCGGCCGCGAGCCGCACCTGCTCGGCGTTGAGGGCCTGGACCTGCCCGGCGGGTGCCTCGCGGTCGCTCGGCCGCTCGTCCGCCCGCAGGCGGGCCACCACGTCCACGGTCCCGACGGGCAGGTCGGGGACGGTGGCCGGGGCCGAGCCGTCGGGCCCCGGTGGTACCCAGCCGCGGTCCAGCACGAGCACCGTGCCGGCCAGCAGCCCCTCGTCGACGGCGAACCCCGCCAGGACGTGGTACCCGGCGGCCCCACCCACGGGGCGGTTGCGCAGCAGCACCGTGGGCTCGAGGTAGCGGCCCTCGACGACCGTGGGGCGCCACACCTGGTCGGCCGGCAACGCCTCGCCCGCCGTGAGCACCTGCCCGATCGGCACCGGGTCCGAGCCCTCGTACTCCAGCACCACGGCCACCTCGGCGCTGCGGGCGACGTGCCGGCCCCACTGCCACACCCCGGCCGTGACGCAGCCCGCCGCGACGACCGCGGCGACGGCGAGGGTCGCGGCCCAGCGACGCAGCACGGGTCCCGGCACGGCCACGGGTCAGCCGTCGGTGGGCTCGAGGTCGCCCGCGGCGACCGTGTCGCGGTGGAACCCGCGGACCGCGAGGTACTGCTCGAGCGAGGTGCGGTGGTCGGCGCAGGCGAGCCAGACCTTGCGGCGCTCAGGGGCGTGCAGCGTCGGGTTGTTCCAGCGCAGGGCCCACACGGCCGTGGCGCGACAGCCGCGCGCGCTGCACCGCAGCCGGTCCACAAGGTCAGGGACGTCCGGCAGGGGGGCGCTCATGGGCGTTCTCCGCTCGGTCCGGGCCCCACCCCGGCGGTCGGGGGTGCCGCGGGCAGGGCGGGGGGCGCGAGGAAGGTACCAGGGTCCCCGCCGCGCTCGCGGCCGGCGTTGGCGAGCACGACGGCGATGTAGGGCAGCACGACGGCCCCCGCCAGCAGCAGCCAGCGCGTCCAGTGCTCGATCGCCACGGCACCGAGGAAGCAGACCACCCGGACGGACATCTGCACGAGGTACCGCCGCGACCGGGCCGCGACGTCCTGCGCGAGGGGGCTGGGGGCAGAGGTGATCCGGACCGCTGCGCCGTCCCGGGCGGGGTCCTGCGTCAGCCCTCGGCGGCCCAGGTGCACCGCCTCAGGCTAACCGCGGAGCGGCCGGCTCGCTCCGGCACGCTCCGGCACGCCCCGGCTCGCTCCGGCTCGCTCCGACGATGGCACCCTGAGCGACCGGGACGGTGCCGGGCGCACCAGCGCGACGGTGCCCGCTGCGCGGTGCTTCGTGCGCCGGGCGGGCCCGGTCCGCTAGGTTCGCACTCGGACCGGCGGGAGCCGGTGGTGGACGAGGACAGGAGTGACCGTGGCCAGCAGCACCGCACCGGCCCCCCGCAGCGTCGTGGTGACCGGCGCCAGCCGCGGCATCGGCCGTGCCATCGCCGCCCGCTTCGTGGCCGCGGGCGACAAGGTCGCGGCGATCAACCGCGCGATCGAGCCGCAGGACGGCGTCCTGGGGATCGTCGGCGACGTGACCGACACGGCGTCGGTCGACGCGGCCTTCGACGAGATCGAGAAGGTCAACGGTCCGGTCGAGGTCCTCGTGGCCAACGCCGGGATCACGCGCGACCAGCTGCTCATGCGGATGACCGACGAGGAGTTCGACCAGGTCATCGACGTCAACCTCACGGGGGCCTTCCGCTGCGTCCGGCGCGCGTCGACCGGGATGATCCGGATGCGCCGCGGCCGGATCATCCTCATCTCCTCCGTCGTGGCGATGTACGGCGGCCCCGGCCAGGTCAACTACTCGGCGTCCAAGGCCGCCCTCGTGGGCATGGCGCGGTCCGTCACCCGCGAGCTCGGCGGCCGCGGCATCACCGCGAACGTCGTCGCCCCGGGGTTCATCGACACCGCGATGACGCAGGCGTTGCCGCCGGACCGCCAGGCGGCCTACCGTGCAGCGATCCCGGCGGGCCGCTTCGCGGAGCCGGACGAGGTCGCCGGCGTGGTCGCGTTCCTGGCCTCGGCGGACGCGGGCTACATCAGCGGGGCCGTCATCCCCGTCGACGGCGGCCTCGGCATGGGGCACTGAGCCCCCCGCCCGGACGCGGCACGCACGACCGGCACGGCACCACGCAGGACAGACTCAGGCACGGACGCACCGCGGGCCCGCCCCGCGCAGTGCGGTGAGCACGACTTCGACGAAGGGAACCGACGTGGGCCTGCTGGATGGCAAGACGTTGTTGGTCACGGGGGTCCTCACGGAGGGCTCGATCGCGTACCACGTGGCGCGGCTGGCACAGCTCGAGGGTGCCACGGTCATCCTCACCTCCTTCGGACGGACGGCGCGGCTCACCGCGGCCATCGCGCGCCGCCTGCCCCACGAGTGCCCGGTGGTCCAGCTCGACGTCACGTCGGACGAGGACCTGACGCTGCTCGCCGAGCGGGTGCGCGAGCACACGGACCACCTCGACGGCGTGGTGCACTCCATCGGGTTCGCCCCGCAGACGGTGCTGGGCGGCAACTTCCTCAGCGCGCAGTGGCAGGACGTCGCCACCGCCATCCAGGTCTCGGCGTTCTCGCTCAAGTCGCTCGCGGTCGCGGCCCAGCCGCTCATGCCGCCCGGGTCCGGAGTGGTGGGCCTGACGTTCGACGCCTCGTTCGCGTGGCCGGTCTACGACTGGATGGGCGTGGCCAAGGCCGCGTTCGAGTCGACCTCGCGCTACCTCGCGCGGGACCTCGGCCCCGCCGGCATCCGCTGCAACCTCGTGGCCGCTGGACCGGTCAAGACGACGGCGGCGACGTCGATCCCCGGCTTCGAGAAGATCGAGTCCGGCTGGTCCGCCCGCGCCCCGCTGGGCTGGGACATGACCGACGCGGTGCCGACGGCCAAGGCCGTGCTCGCGCTCCTGTCCGACTGGTTCCCGGCAACGACCGGGGAGATCGTGCACGTCGACGGCGGCGTGCACGCGATGGGCTCGTGACGTGACCCCGGGCGCCGGGCGTCCGGGAGGGCGCCGGCTGGTGCTGCTGCGGCACGCCAAGGCCGAGCCTTCCGGTGGCGTCGTGGACGAGCTGCGCCCGCTCGCGCTCGCCGGCCGACGGCAGTGCGTCGACGTGGGCGCTCGCCTCGCCGCGACCGGCCTGGTGCCCGAGCACGTCCTGGTCTCCTCTGCCCTGCGCACGCGGCAGACGTGGGAGCTCGTCCGCGGGGCGCTCGGCGATGTGCCGGCCGCCGAGGTGGCCGTGCTCGACGCGCTCTACCACGCGGGGGTCGGCGACCTGCTCGAGCTCGTCCAGGGCATCGACGAGCGGGTCGCGACCGTCCTCGTCGTCGGCCACGAGCCGACGATGTCCGCCGCGGCTGCCGCGCTGGCGGCGCCCGAGCACGGCGACGCCCACTCCGTGCGCGTCGAGCAGGTCCGCACCGGGCTGTCCACGGGGGCCTACGCGGTCCTGGAGGTCTCGAGCTGGGCGGAGCTCGCCCGTCGCACCGCGCGCGTCGTCGACGTGGTGCGTCCGCCCCGCTGACGCACCGGCCCCTCGGCGGGCGGCGGGCAGGGGCTCGCGGCAGTGCGTCCGGCGGCGCTCAGCCCAGACCGAGGTAGCGCAGCGCGGCGTCGAGCGGCTCGTCGCCGATCGCGACGTCGGCCTGGGCGCGCACCACGGGCTTGGCGTTGTAGGCGATGCCCAGCCCCGCGGCCGCGAGCATCTCGAGGTCGTTGGCGCCGTCGCCGATGGCCACGGTCCGCTCCATCGGCACGCCGTGCAGCGCGGCGAGCTCGCGCAGCGCGGCGGCCTTCGCCGCGCGGTCGACGACCTGACCGGTGACGCGTCCCGTCAGCGCGCCGCCGTGCACCTCGAGGTGGTTGGCGCGGACGAAGTCGATCCCCAGCCCCGCGGCGAGCGGCTCGACGATCTCGGCGAAGCCGCCGGACACCAGGCCGACGGGCCAGCCCTCCGCCTGGACGCGCGCGAGCAGGCGCTCGGCACCGGGGGACAGGACCACCTCGCCGCGCACGACGTCGAGCACCTCGACGGGCAGGCCGGCGAGCATGGCGACGCGCTCGTGCAGCGACGTGGCGAAGTCGATCTCCCCGCGCATCGCGCGCTCCGTCACCGCGGCGACCCGGGTCAGGGCGCCGGCATGGGCGGCGAGCAGCTCGATGACCTCGCCCGTGATGAGCGTCGAGTCGACGTCGAGGACGAGCACGCGACGCCCGCCGGTCACCACCGAGGCCTCGGCCCCGGGCGGTCGGCCGTGCGCGGGGGAGGTCTGCTGCGCGTCCACCGGAGCAGGGTAGCGCCGGTGGGTCTCAGCCCTCGACGACCGTCCCCTTGGGCACGACGGTGACGCCCGCCTCGGTGATCGCGAAGCCGCGGGCACGGTCGTGCTCGTGGTCGAGCCCGATCCGCGCGCGCTCGTGGATGGTGACGCCCTTGTCGATGATCGCGCGGTGCACCTGGGCGTGCCGGCCCACCTGGACGCCGTCCATGATCACCGAGTCGCTCACCGAGGCCCACGAGTGCAGGTAGACGCCGGGCGAGAGGACCGACCCGGAGACCGTTGCGCCGGAGACGATGACGCCCGGTGAGACCAGCGAGTCGCTGGCGTGCCCGAGGCGGCCCGGACCGGCGTGGACGAACTTCGACGGCGGCAGGCCCGCGTACCCGCTGAACAGCGGCCAGTCCGGGTTGTAGAGGTTGAACACCGGGTTGACCGAGATGAGGTCGCGGTTGGCGTCGTAGTAGGCGTCGAGCGTGCCGACGTCGCGCCAGTAGTCGCGATCGCGGTCGGTGGAGCCGGCGACGTCGTTGCGGATGAAGTCGTACAGGCCGGCGGAGCCGCGCTCGACGAAGTACGGCACGATGTCGCCGCCCATGTCGTGCCGGGAGGTCGGGTTGACCGCGTCGCGCGTGACGGCCTCGACGAGGGCGTCCGCGTTGGCGACGTAGTTGCCCATCGAGGCGAGGACCTCGTGCGGGGAGTCGGCAAGGCCCACGGGATGGGCCGGCTTCTCGAGGAAGGCTGCGATCCGGGTCGGGTCCTCGGGGTTGGCCTCGATGACGCCGAACTCGCCGGCCAGGCCGATCGGCTGGCGGATGCCCGCGACGGTGAACTCGGCGCCCGACGCGATGTGCGCGTCGACCATCTGCTCGAAGTCCATCCGGTAGACGTGGTCGGCGCCCACGACGACGACGATGTCGGGCTTCTCGTCCGTGATGGTGTTGAGGCACTGGAAGATCGCGTCGGCGCTGCCGAGGTACCAGTGCTTGCCGACGCGCTGCTGGGCCGGGACGGGCGCGACGTAGTTGCCGAGCAGCGGCGACATCCGCCACGTCTTGGTCACGTGCCTGTCCAGGCTGTGAGACTTGTACTGGGTCAGGACGACGATCTGCAGGTACCCCGAGTTGACGAGGTTCGACAGGGCGAAGTCGACCAGTCGGTACATCCCGCCGAACGGCACCGCCGGTTTGGCCCGGTCGGCCGTGAGCGGCATGAGCCTCTTGCCCTCGCCGCCGGCGAGAACGATTGCCAGGACCCGCGTCTTTGCCATGGCCCCGACCCTAGACGTCCCGACGGGCCGCGTGCCAGACATCCAGCGCCCCGGCGCGCTAGCGTGTCGCTGTGCGAGTCGACCTGCTGACCAGGGAGTACCCACCACACGTGTACGGCGGAGCCGGCGTCCACGTGGCGGAGCTCAGTGCCGTGCTGCGAGAACACCTCGACGTGCGCGTGCGCTGCTTCGACGGCGCGCGAACCGAGGCCGGCGTCACCGGCTACGACGTGCCGGCGGAGCTCGCCGACCGCGACGCGGTGCTGCGCACCTTCGGCGTGGACCTGCTCATGGCGGGCGACGTCGCGGGGGCAGACCTCGTGCACTCGCACACCTGGTACGCCAACCTCGCCGGGCACCTCGCCGGCCTGCTGCACGGCATCCCGCACGTCATCAGCGCCCACAGCCTCGAGCCCCTGCGCCCGTGGAAGGCCGAGCAGCTGGGCGGCGGCTACGCGCTGTCGGGCTGGGCGGAGAAGACCGCCTACGAGGGCGCCGCGGCGATCATCGCCGTGAGCGCCGGCATGCGCGCCGACATCCTGCGCAGCTACCCGGACGTCGACCCGGCCAGGGTGCACGTGGTGCACAACGGGATCGACCTGGACGGCTGGCGCCGGCCCGATGGCGCCGAGGCCGTCGCGGCCGCGCACGCCACCGCCCGCTCGCACGGGATCGACCCCGACCGCCCCGCGGTCGTCTTCGTGGGCCGGATCACGCGGCAGAAGGGCCTGCCCTACCTGCTGCGTGCGGCCGAGGCGCTACCGCCGGAGGTGCAGCTGGTGCTGTGCGCGGGAGCGCCGGACACGGCCGAGATCATGGCCGAGGTGACCGGGCTGGTCGCAGAGCTGCGGACCAAGCGCGACGGCGTGGTGTGGATCGAGGAGATGCTGCCGCGCCCCGACCTGGTCTCGGTGCTGTCGTCGTCCACGGAGTTCGACTGCCCGTCCGTCTACGAGCCGCTCGGCATCGTCAACCTCGAGGCGATGGCCTGCGGGCTGCCGGTCGTGGGCACCGCGACGGGCGGCATCCCCGAGGTGGTCGACGACGGCGTCACCGGGCTGCTGGTGCCCATCGAGCAGGTCCAGGACGGCACGGGCACGCCGGTGCACCCGGACGTCTTCGTCGCCGACGTGGCGCGCGCGCTCACGGCGCTCGCGACGGACGCCGAGCGGGCGTCCGTCATGGGTGCCGCCTCGCGGCGGCGCGTCGAGGACCACTTCGCGTGGACGGCGATCGGCGAGCGGACGCTCGAGGTCTACCGGTCCGTGCTCGCCTGAGCCCGGCCGGCGGCGAGGGTCGCCGCCGCGATCGCGCGCCGGGCCGACCGCTCGACGTCGCGCAGCGCCGCCGTGCGCTGGTCCGCCTGCCACAGGGAGACGGCGGCGCCGTCGTCCGTCGTGGCGAGCTCGACGATGGTGCGCAGGCGCGCCGCGTCGCCCACCACGCGCACGACGCGCGGGTCCAGGCTCGACGGCAGGCCGAGGTCCGCCGAAGCGCGCAGCGCGGCGATCGCCGCCGCGGCGTCCGGGCGCCAGCGCGCGACGTCGAGGTCGACGAGGGCCTGGGTCGCGGTGCGCAGCGAGGCGCGCAGGGCCTGCTCCGCCTCGCCGAGCGTGCCGACCACGCCCGCCAGCCGGGTGCGCCAGTCCTCGACGGCGTGGGCCGTCCAGGTCACCTGGTAGCCCGTCTCCAGCGCCGAGCCGAACGCGACGACGTCGGGCACCACGGCCCAGGACGTCCCGAGGTGCACGAGCAGGCACTCGCCCGCCTCGATCGCCGCGGCGGCCACCTCGGGCGGCAGACCGCTGACGTCGCCGGGGGCAGGGAGCAGCGCCGCGACCTCGACGGGTCCGGCGCCAGCACCCCATGCCACGACGAGGTGGGCGAGGTCGGCAGCTCCGGGCAGCCCGACGACGTCGTGCGGCTCGTCGTCGCCCTGCACGGCGTGCACCGTGCGGCGCACGTCGAGGGGCGTCACCGGCCGGGCGGCGAGCCCGAGCGCGAGCAGCACCGAGCGCTCGAGGGCGGTGGGGTCGGCCGGCACGGGGCCAGGGTACGACGGCGCCGGGGTGCGGCTCGCGGTCGCCCGGCGGGTGCGGCACCGGCGCGGTGCGCGCCGGTAGGGTCGGGCTTCATGAGCGCGGTGCTGGACCTGCAGGACGTGACCATCCGTCGGGGGAGCAAGACCATCCTCGACCGGGTCTCCTGGCGTGTGGTCGACGGCGAGCGCTGGGTGGTCCTCGGCCGCAACGGCGCGGGCAAGACGACCCTGCTTCAGGTCGCGTCCGGGCGGATGCACCCGACGTCGGGGCGCGCGCACGTGCTGGGCGAGCTGCTCGGGTCGACCGACGTGTTCGAGCTGCGCCCGCGCGTGGGGGTCGCCTCCGCCGCCCTCGCCGACCGCATCCCCGCGGGCGAGCGCGTCGTCGACGTGGTCCTCACGGCGGCCTACGGGATGACGGGCCGGTGGCGCGAGGCCTACGAGGCGCTCGACCACGAGCGGGCACGCGCGCTGCTCGACGTGTTCGGCGTGGGCGACCTCGCCGAGCGGACCTTCGGGACGCTCAGCGAGGGCGAGCGCAAGCGCGCGCAGATCGCGCGGGCGCTCATGACGGACCCGGAGCTGCTGCTGCTCGACGAGCCCGCGGCGGGGCTGGACCTGGGCGGCCGCGAGGAGCTCGTCGCGGCGCTCACGGAGCTGGCGGCCGACGAGCGCTCGCCCGTGCTGGTGCTGGTCACGCACCACGTCGAGGAGATCCCCGCTGGCTTCACCCACGTGCTGCTGCTGCGCGAGGGGCGCGTGCACGCCGCGGGTCCCCTCGACGAGGTCCTCACGGCCGAGAACCTCTCGCAGGCGTTCGGTCTGGAGCTCACGGCGGAGCGGCACGGCGACCGCTGGAGCGCACGCGCCGCACGGTGAGCCGGGCCGCGGCGGGGCGTCCCGGGGGGAGCCCGGCGGTCAGCACGGCGTCACGCCACGGTCAAGGGCGCCCCAACCGGGCGCGCCGTGGAGGGCTACGATGATCGGGACGCGACGAGCGGGGGAGCCGACATGACCTGGGCCTGGTGGATGGGGGCGGCGCTGCTGCTCGCCGTCATCGAGATCCTCTCGCTCGACCTCGTGCTCATCATGTTCGCCGGTGGCGCGCTCGTCGCCGGCGGGCTGGCGCTGGCCGGCACGGACCTGTGGGTGCAGATCGTCGGCTTCGCGGTCACGTCGCTGGTGCTGCTCGGCTCGCTGCGGCCGTGGCTGCTGCGCCACCTGCGCGACCGCGTCCCGCTGGTCGAGACCAACACGGCCGGTCTGGTCGGCCGCCCCGCCGTCGTCGTGGCCGAGGTGACCCGCCGCGCCGGGCGGGTCAAGCTCTCGGGCGAGGTCTGGACGGCCCGCACCGAGGGCGACGAGGTGCTCGCCGTCGGTCAGGACGCGCGGGTCGTCAGGATCACCGGAGCCACCGCCGTCGTCGCCGCGCTCGGCCCCCGGGGCACGCACGGACCGCAGGACCCACCACAGGAGAGTGCCTCGTGAACGACCTGTCCCCCGGCGAGATCGCCGGCTACATCATCCTCGCGCTGTTCCTGGTGCTCGTCGTCACGGCGCTGTTCCGCTCCGTGCGGATCGTGCCGCAGGCCGTGGCGCTCATCGTCGAGCGGCTCGGCCGGTACTCCAAGACGCTCGACGCCGGCCTGCACCTGCTCATCCCGTTCGTCGACCGGGTGCGCGCCGGGGTGGACCTGCGCGAGCAGGTGGTGTCCTTCCCGCCGCAGCCCGTCATCACGTCGGACAACCTCGTGGTGAGCATCGACACGGTCATCTACTTCCAGGTCACCGAGCCGCGCTCGGCCGTCTACGAGATCGCCAACTACATCCAGGGCATCGAGCAGCTCACCGTCACCACGCTGCGCAACGTCGTGGGCTCCATGGACCTCGAGCAGACCCTGACCAGCCGCGACCAGATCAACGGCCAGCTGCGCGGCGTGCTCGACGAGGCGACCGGTCGCTGGGGCGTGCGCGTCAACCGGGTCGAGCTCAAGTCGATCGACCCGCCGCAGTCCATCCAGGGCTCGATGGAGCAGCAGATGCGCGCCGAGCGCGACCGTCGCGCCGCGATCCTCACGGCCGAGGGCGTCAAGCAGTCCGCGATCCTCACGGCCGAGGGCGAGAAGCAGTCCGCGATCCTGCGGGCCGAGGGCAACGCGCAGGCGGCGATCCTCAACGCCGAGGGTGAGTCCCGCGCGATCCTGCAGGTGTTCGACGCCATCCACCGCGGCGACGCCGACCCCAAGCTGCTGGCCTACCAGTACCTGCAGATGCTGCCGGAGGTCGCCCGGACGCAGTCCAACAAGGTGTGGTTCATCCCCACCGAGTTCACCGCTGCGCTCAGCGCGATCAGCAAGGGCTTCGGCGGGGCGCCCGACACCGACGGCATCACCTGGCGCGCCCCGGGCGACTCCCCGCTGGGGGACGACCTGCCGCCGACGGCGCTCGCGGACCCGGCCGAGGCGCTCGCCGAGGCGCGGCGGGAGTCGAAGGCCGCCTCGGCCGATGCGACGAGCGCCGGAACCCTGAGCGGCCGGCCGTTCAGCCGTTCCGCCGAGGTCGGCCAGGCGCCGCCGCCCGACGACATGCCGCC
>NZ_DAORSQ010000051.1:15689-19439 GCF_035443605.1 Actinotalea sp.
CCCCGCACGTCCGCGCCTCGCACGTCCGCCCCTCGCACGGGGTCACCACGCTCGGGGGCGCGACGTCACACGGTGCGGTACGGACTTGTGAGTGAGCACTCACTCACGTAGGGTGCCCCACGTGAACCCCTCCGTAGCCCCGGGCTCCGTACCCCCCGGCTCCGTACCCCCCGGCTCTGCGGCCCGCCCGCGGCGCGCGGCCCCGCTGAGCCTCGAGGAGCGGCGAGCGTCCGTGCTCGCGGCCGCCGTCCCGCTGCTGCTCGAGCGCGGGCTCGACGTGTCGACGCGTGACCTGGCCACCGCGGCGGGTGTCGCCGAGGGGACGCTCTTCCGGGTGTTCCCGGACAAGGCGTCCCTCGTGCGTGCCGCCGTCGGCCAGGCGCTCGACCCGACGGACCTCGTCGAGCAGATCGGCGCGGCCCACGGCCCCGACCTGCGCCGAAGCCTCACCCTCGCGATCGCGACGGTCCTGGACCGCGGCCGGACGGTGAGCTCGCTGCTCGCCGTCGTGCACCAGCTGCCCCGGGGCACCGAGGCCGGCGCGGACGAGGGTCGGCACCACCACCCTGCGCACGGCCCCGTCGTGCCGGGACCCGGCGGCCACGGCCCGGCGGCCCACGGCGCTGGCCGGCACCCGGCCCAGGCGATCGTCGAGGCGCTCACCGCCCTGCTCGAGCCCCACGCCGCGGCCCTGCGCCAGCCCCCCGCCGTATGCGCCCGGCTCGTCGTCGCCGTCGCCCTCGGCGCGGCACGGCCCGGCGCGCCCGACCCGACCCTGCCCGCCGCGGCCCTCGTCGACCTCCTGCTCGACGGCCTGCTCGCCCCCTCGGCCCCTCACCACCCGGAGACCTCATGCTGATGCGTCTGCTGCGCACGTCGTTGCGCCCGTACGCCACACCCCTGACGATCGTGCTGCTGCTCCAGCTCGCGCAGTCGATCGCCAACCTCTTCCTGCCCAGCCTCAACGCCGACATCATCGACGAGGGCGTGGTCAAGGGGGACACAGCGACGATCCTGCGCATCGGCGGCGTCATGCTGCTCGTCACCCTCGGGCAGGTGGCCGCATCGATGACGGCGGTCTACTTCGGGGCGAAGATCGCCATGGGGCTGGGCCGGGACGTGCGGGCGGCGGTGTTCTCGCGCGTGCAGGACTTCTCGGCGCGCGAGGTCGGGCGGTTCGGTGCGCCGACGCTCATCACGCGGACGACCAACGACGTCCAGCAGGTGCAGATGGTCGTCATGCTCAGCCTCACGATGCTCGTCGCGGCGCCCGTCATGGCGGTGGGCGGCGTCATCATGGCCCTGCGCGAGGACGTCGTCCTGTCGCGGCTGCTGCTGCTCGTCATCCCGGTGCTGCTCGTCGTCGTGGGCTTCATCGTGGCCCGCATGCGGCCGCTGTTCCGGGTCATGCAGGTGCGGATCGACGGGATCAACCGGGTGCTGCGCGAGCAGATCACCGGCATCCGGGTCATCCGCGCGTTCGTCCGCGACGACCATGAGCGCGAGCGGTTCGCCGACGCCAACGACGAGCTGCGCACCGTGGCCGTCGGGGTCGGCCGGCTGATGGCCCTGATGTTCCCGCTGGTCATGCTCGTCATGAACGTCACGAGCGTCGGGGTCCTGTGGTTCGGCGGCATGCGGATCGACGAGGGGTCGATGCAGGTGGGCGCCCTGACGGCGTTCCTGTCCTACATCATGCAGATCCTCATGTCCGTGCTCATGGCGACCATGATGTTCATGATCGTCCCGCGGGCAGAGGTCAGCGCGGAGCGGATCATGGAGGTGCTCGACACGCAGTCCACCGTGGTGCCGACCGACGAGCCGGTCACCGAGCTCGTCGGCGCCGGCTACCTCGAGCTGCGCGACGTGGACTTCCGCTATCCGGGGGCAGAGGACTCGGTGCTGCGCGGCGTGAGCCTCGCGGCGCAGCCTGGCGAGACCACCGCGATCATCGGCTCGACCGGGGCGGGCAAGACCACCCTGCTCAACGTCATCCCGCGGCTCATGGACGTCAGCGAGGGCGCGGTGCTCGTCGACGGCGTCGATGTGCGCGACCTCGCGCTCGACGTCCTGTGGTCGAAGATCGGCCTCATCCCGCAGAAGCCGTTCCTCTTCACCGGGTCCGTGGCGAGCAACCTGCGCTACGGCCGGCCCGAGGCCACCGAGCCCGAGATGTGGCACGCGCTCGAGGTGGCCCAGGCCGCCGGGTTCGTGCGCGAGATGGGTGGTCTCGAGGCCGAGATCGCCCAGGGCGGCTCCAACGTGTCCGGCGGGCAGCGGCAGCGGCTCGCGATCGCCAGGGCGCTGGTCCGCAAGCCGGAGATCTACCTGTTCGACGACTCGTTCTCGGCGCTCGACTTCGCGACGGACGCGGCGCTGCGCCGTGCGCTGGCGCCCGAGACCCGCGAGGCGACCGTCGTCATCGTCGCCCAGCGGGTGAGCACGATCCGGCACGCGGACCGGATCATCGTGCTCGACGCGGGCGAGGTGGTGGGCGTCGGCACCCACGCCGAGCTCATGGCGGGCAACGAGACCTACCGCGAGATCGTCCTGTCCCAGGTGACCGAGAGCGAGGCGGCATGAGCGCGCACCAGGGCGCCCCGGGCGCCAACCGTCCCGCACCGCCGCCCGGCGGGATGGGGCACGGCCCGATGGGTCGGATGGGCATGCCGACAGCCAAGGCCACGGACTTCCGCGGCTCGATGCGTCGCCTGCTCGGCACGCTGCGGCCCGAGCGTGCCGTCATCGGCGTCGTGCTCGTCCTCACGGCCGTGAGCGTCTTCCTCAACGTGCTCGGGCCCAAGATCCTCGGCCGGGGCACCGACCTCATCTTCGCCGGCGTCGTCGGGCGGATGCTGCCCGCCGGCACGAGCCAGGTCGAGGCCGTCGAGGGGCTGCGCGCCCAGGGCCAGGACCAGCTCGCCGACATGCTCGCCTCGATGGACGTCGTCCCGGGGCAGGGCCTCGACCTCGACGCGCTCGGTGCGGTGCTCCTGACGGTCGTCGCGCTCTACGCCGGCGCCTCGCTGTTCGGCTGGGTCCAGGGGTGGTTGACCACCGGGCTGGTCCAGCGGACCGTCTACCGGATGCGCCAGGAGGTCGAGGAGAAGCTCGGCCGGCTGCCGCTCGCCTACTTCGACACGCACGCTCGCGGCGACGTGCTCTCGCGCGTGACCAACGACATCGACAACCTCGCGATGACCATGCAGCAGGCGCTGAGCCAGCTCATCACCGCGTTGCTCACCGTGGTCGGCGTGCTCGCGATGATGTTCTGGATCTCCTGGGAGCTGGCGCTCATCGCCCTGGTGACCATCCCGCTGTCCGCCGTGCTCGTCATGCAGATCGCGAAGCGCTCCCAGCCGCAGTTCGCGGCGCAGTGGAAGCGCACGGGCACGCTCAACGCCCACATCGAGGAGATGTTCACCGGCCACGCGCTGGTCAAGGTCTTCGGTCAGCAGGCGCACGCCAAGGAGGTCTTCGCGACGGAGAACGACGCGCTGTACGACGCGTCGTTCAAGGCGCAGTTCATCTCCGGGCTCATCCAGCCCGCGATGATGTTCATCTCCAACCTCAACTACGTGGCGATCGCCGTCGTCGGCGCCCTGCGCGTCGCGTCGGGGACCATCTCGCTGGGCGACGTCCAGGCCTTCATCCAGTACTCGCGGCAGTTCACCCAGCCGATCACCCAGGTGGCCTCGATGGCCAACCTGCTGCAGTCCGGCGTCGCCTCGGCCGAGCGGGTCTTCGAGC
>NZ_DAORSQ010000052.1:0-5573 GCF_035443605.1 Actinotalea sp.
GCCTCACAGGCGCGCGAGCGTCTCGATGTCCTCGAGGAAGTCCGCGGCCACCTCGGCCGAGACCGTCGCCTTGGTGCCCGCGATCGCCTCGACGTAGTCCGCCGTGCGCGGCCCTGGCACGCGGTGCGGGTCCGGCGCCACGACGAGCGAGGCCTCCATCGCGTGCTGCGACGCCGTGCGCGCCGCGTGCTCGATGTCGGCGGGCGAGAAGCCGTCGCTCGCGGCGACGAGCTGGTCGAGGTCCACCTCGTCGGCGACGGCCGGCGGGACGTAGCGCTCCCAGATGGCGCGCCGGGCGGCGGCGTCGGGCAGCCCGATGGGGATGACGTAGTCGAACCGCCCGTGCCGCAGGAAGGCCGAGTCCAGGGCGCGGATGAAGTTGGTCGCGCACACGAGCAGCCGGCCGGGCTGCTCGCGGAACGCGGGGATGATCTTCAGCAGCTCGTTGGTGACGCCCTGGAGGGGTGACGGCGGCTCACCGGTGCGCTTCGAGGCGATCTCCTCGACCTCGTCGATGAAGACCACGGCGTGCTCGAGCTCCGAGATCTTGTCGAACGTCTCGCGCAGCGCGCCGGCGAGACCCAGCGGGTCGGCCGCGAGGCGCGAGGGGAAGACCTCGACGAACGACCACTCGAGCCGTGAGGCGATCGCCTTGGCGAAGGTCGTCTTGCCCGTCCCGGGCGGGCCGAAGAGGACGACGGCGCGCGGCGGCACGATCCCGTACTGGTCGGCCAGGTCCGGCTGGGCGAGGGGGAGCACGAGCCGCTTCTCGAGCAGGTCCTTCTCGTGACGCATGCCGCCCACGGAGTCCCACAGCCCGCGGGCCGGCACGCGCCCGCCGAGCTCGTGCAGCGTGCCGAGCTCCTCGCGCTGCACGGGGATGCGGCGCTCGACGTAGCGCAGCCGGCTCTTGAGCTCGAACCCCTGGCTGACGAACGCGTCCACGCGGCTGCCGTCGTCCGGCAGCAGGGCCGAGAGCTTGCTGAGGCCGTGCGGGGCCATCCGCTTCTCGAGCGCCGCGAGCAGCCCGGGGCCGATGCCGCGCCCGTGCCAGCCGTCCGCCGTGGCGCTGAAGACGATCCAGCCCTGGTTGTGCGCGGCCCGCCCGACGGCGGCCCCGACCACCTCCTCCCCGTGCACGGCGACGACGGCGTGGTCCTTCTGGCACGAGGCCAGCACCTCGGACAGCGCGTAGACGGGCTCGGAGCCGGTGCGCTGGCACTGCTCCCACAGGCGCAGGATCCCGTCGAGGTCGTCCGCGTGGAAGTCCCGGAGCCGCCAACCAGGCACGTCCTCCCTCTTCCTCGCGGCAGTGCCGCGTGGGTCGCGCGGCGTCGGTGCCGCGCCCTCATCCTGGCAGGGTCGCCGGCCCCGCGGGGTCAGCCCTGGGGGTGCTGCGCCGCGCGCTCGGCGAGGCGCTTCTCCTCGCGTCGCACCTCCACGAGCGTGCGGCGCTCGTGCAGCAGCCACGCCGGCGGGTCGGCCTGGAGGGCCTCGATCTCGGCCGTGGTGACGGGACCGGTCAGGCCCGCGCGGGCGAGGCCGCTCGTCGAGACGCGCAGGCGCGCGGCGACGACGGACCGGGGGTGCGGGCCGTTGCGACGCAGCTCGGTGAGCCACGCGGGCGGGTCGGCCTGGAGGGCGGCGAGCTCCTCGCGGCTGATGACGCTCTCCTGGAACTCCGCGGGCGTGGCTGGCAGGTACACGTCCAGCTTGGCGGCGGCGGTCGCCGGCTTCATCGTCTGGGGCTTGCGGCGGCGCGGTGCGGTCTCGGTCACGGGGTCAGGATACGGTCCGGCGTCGGTAGCCTGACCTGACGGCGGCCGCCAGGGCCGTTCGAGGACCGAGGGGCGGTGGCCGTGCCGGACGTGACGTTCCGCCTCGCGCTGGTCCCCGGCGTCACGCCCACCGGCTGGCTGCGCACGTGGGGCGAGCGGCTGCCCGACGTGCGGCTCGAGCTCGTCCGGGTCGAGGCCGCCGAGCAGCTCGCTGCCCTGCGCGACGGCCGGGCGGATGCCGGCCTGCTCCGCTGGCCCGTCGCGGACGCCGGAGACGACCTCAGCGCGATCCCGCTCTTCACCGAGACGACGGTCCTCGTCGTGCCGCGCGACCACCTGCTCACCGCGCTGGACGAGGCGGGGGCTGCCGACCTGGCCGACGAGGTGCTGCTCGTCCCGCGGGACGACGTCGTGGGCTGGGCGGACCCGCCGGGCCGGCCGGCCGTTGGCGCCCCGCCGGGGACCACCGCCGAGGCGGTGGAGCTCGTGGCGGCCGGGGTCGGGGTGCTCGTCGTGCCGCAGTCGCTCGCCCGGCTGCACCACCGCAAGGACCTCACCTCCGTGCCGATGACCGACGCGCCGACGTCGGGTGTGGCGCTGGTGTGGGTGACGGAGCGGCACGGCGAGCTGGTCGAGGAGCTCATCGGGATCGTGCGCGGGCGCACGGTCAACTCCAGCCGGGGCCGTGGCGCGCCGCAGGCCGGACCGGCCCCCGCGCCGGCCGGCGCGACGCCGCGTCAGGTCACGCGTCGCCCAGCACCTCGACGTGCAGGAACACGTCGAGCAGGGGGGTCTGCCAGCGGCGGGCGACGTACGGGTCGCTGACCTCGAGCACGACCGCTGACGTCGGGGCCGGGATGCTCGCGTCGCGCACGGTCACGACCCCGCCGCCCAGCAGGTCCCGGTACTCGCCGTCGGGCAGCTGGACCGCGACGGGGCCGCCCACCGCGGCGACGTCGGCGACGACGTAGAGCGACGGACCGTCGGCCACCGGGGTGATCCGGTCGTCGGCGAGGAGTCCCCAGGCGAGCTGGACGCACGGCTCGTCCGCGAGCACCCACGGCTCGCCGGTGCGCATCGCCGGGTGCTTCTTGATCCCGGCGAGCGCGGTGACGAAGCCGCTGAGCTCGTACGTGCCCCAGTCGACCGGGTCGGGCTCGAAGAGCGACGGCCAGCGTCGCGCCGCGGACTCCTGCCCGGCGTAGACCATCAGCGGGCCACGGGCCGCGGCCATGACCGCCGTCCAGGCCAGCGCCTGGTCGCGGCTCGGGGCGAAGTGCATGATCCGGTACTGGTCGTGGTTCTCGACGAAGCGCAGCTTGGCGTGATGGCCCGGCAGCGTGGCGTCCTGCCAGCGCAGCATCTCGAGGAACCGGCCCACGGGCAGGTCGCCGACCACCACGGCCTGCCAGACCGACCACAGGTCGTACTGGTACTCGATGTCGAAGGCCTCGAACATCTCGCCGTCGCCCGCCGTCGGCAGCCCCGCCGCGCGGCGGGCCTCGACCATCGAGGGGTGCACCGTCTCGGCCAGCCACAGCAGGCCGGGCCGGATCTGCGCCAGCTCCGCGCGGGCCTGGACCCAGAAGTCGACCGGGACCAGCGAGGCGACGTCGCACCGGAAGCCGTCGACCCCGCGGCGCACCCACAGCGCGAGGGAGTCGATGAGGTAGCGCGTCAGGTCGGGGTGCGGGTGGTGCAGGTCGATGACGTCGTGCCACGCCGGCACCGTCGTGTACGGCCGGCCCTGCGCGTCCTGGTGGAAGAACTCCGGGTGCTCGGTGACGAGCACGCTGTCCTGGGCCGTGTGGTTGAAGACGACGTCGAGCATGACGCGCAGGCCCGCGGCGTGGGCGGCAGCGACGAGGTCGTCGAAGTCCTGCTCGGTACCGAGGTCGGGGTGCACGGCGCGGTAGTCGCTGATCGCGTACGGGCTGCCCAGCGAGCCCTTGCGGCCCACCTCGCCGATGGGGTGGATGGGGGTGAGGAACAGCACGTCTGCGCCGAGGGCTGCGATGCGCGCGACGTCGGCCGTGAGGTCCGCCAGGCGTCCCGTCGGGCCGTAGACCCGGGGGAAGGCCTGGTAGATCACCAGGGAGCGGACGTCCAGGGGGGTGTCGGCGGCCATGGTGCCGATGCTTCCACAGCCGGGCAGCTATGCCGAGGCGTACGCCTCGGCGCGCGCGACCTGGTCCGCCGTCGGGCGCACGCCCGTGTACCGGACGAACTGCTCGAGCGCCTGCAGCGCCATCACCTCGTCGCCGGCAAGGACGTGCGTGCCCAGGGCCCTGGCGAGCCGGACCATCGGGGTGTCCGGTGGCAGGTAGACGACGTCGAGCACCGTCGTGGCGGCGCGGACCACCTCGTCGGGGAACGGGAGGTCGTCGGCCTCCGGCCCGCCGGCCATCCCCACCGGGGTGGCGTTGACGAGCAGCTGCGGGCGCGCGTCACCCAGGTCGGCCACGGCGGGGAACCCGTACCGCTCGGCCAGCGCCCGGCCGCGCTCAAGGTTCCGCGGGGCGACCACGACGCCGCGCGTGAACCCCGCGTCCCGCAGCGCCGCGAGGACGGCCTTGCCCATCCCGCCGTGGCCGAGCAGGGCGAAGTCCTCGGTGCGGGGGATGCCGTGCTCGTCGAGCATCGTGCGGATCGCCAGGTAGTCGGTGTTGTAGCCGGTCAGCACGCCGTCGTCGTTGACGATGGTGTTGACCGAGTCGATCGCGGCGGCCGACGGGTCGATGACGTCGAGGAACGGCATGCAGGACTCCTTGTACGGCATCGACACCCCCGCCCCGCGGATGCCCATCGACCGGATCCCGCCCACGGTCGCGCCGATGTCGCTCGACGTGAACGACTTGTAGACGTAGTTGAGGCCGAGCTCGGCATAGAGGAAGTTGTGGAACCGGTTGCCGTGGTTGCCCGGCCGCGCGGCCAGGGAGATGCACATCCGTGTGTCCCGGTCGATGACGTTCACCATGGCCCCAGCCTGCCACGGGGGGTGGGTGCCCGGGCTGTCCGCACGCCCGCTCAGCGTCGCTCGCACAGCTGCAGGACGGCGGCCCGCAGCGCGGGGTCGAGCGGGACGCGTGCGTCGAGGTAGGCCACGATCGCGCGGGCCGACTCCGGCGTGCGGTCGTACCCCTGGACGAAGTCGGGCAGGTGCGGCGCCGCCCCGGGCAGGAGCGTCTCGGCGCGGCGCTCGGCCGCGAACGGGTCGCGGTGCCCTGCCGACCCCGGCTCGAGGGTCGACGCGATCGCGAGGACCCGGTCGACGGCGTGGCCCTGCACCATGCGCGCCGCGGCGAGCCGCTCGCCGCGGTGGTACCTGCCCAGGCCGACGAGCAGGTTGGTCATCGCCTCGCCGACCTGCCAGGCGACGTCGACCGGCGCATCGGCGCGCACCGCAGCAGGTCGGAGGCTCGCCGGGTCGACGTCGTCGCGACGCCACACGACGCGACCGGGTGTGAACGGGATGCCGGGCAGCTGCCACGCCTCGAGGACGGCGAACTCGCAGAGGACACCGTCGTCGTACAGCAGCTTGAAGCCGTCGGGGCTGTTGCGGAACGCGAAGGCCACCGGGGCGATGCGGGTGAGCCAGCCCAGGTCGGCGAGGTAGTCGCCCTGGTGGCCGCGCTCGACGATCGCGAAGAAGTCCAGGTCGGAGAACTCGTCGAGCCGGTCCGTCTCCGTACCCACCGAGCCGAGCCCCAGCAGGGCGAGCCCGTGGTCGGTGGCCGCGAGCGACCGACCGATCTCGGCCAGCCGTTCGAGCAGCACCGCCGTCCCGACCATCGG
>NZ_DAORSQ010000052.1:5673-19421 GCF_035443605.1 Actinotalea sp.
GGTGGGGCGGCGGCGGAACGGGGAGGTCAGATGGCCGACCAGCCGCCGTCGCACGGGAGGATCGCGCCGTTGACGTTGGAGGCGTCGTCGGACAGGACCCAGGTGATCGTGGCCGCGAGCTGCTCTGACGTCGCCGGCGGGGGCATGATCGCGAAGAAGGGGCCCACCACCTCGGCGCCCCAGGCGGACCTGAACGGCGCCTCGATGTTCGTCGCGACCGCACCGGGGGCGACCGCGTTGGCGCGGATGCCCTTGGGCTTGTAGAAGACGGCCGTGCTCTTGGTGAAGCCGTTGACGGCGTGCTTGGAGGCCGTGTACGCCGCACCGGAGGCCGAGGCCCGCAGGCTCGCCTCGGACGAGACGTTGACGATCGACCCGCTGCCGGCCTCGATCATCAGCGGCAGGACGGCCCGCGTCATGCGCATCACCGCGGTGACGTTGACGGCGAAGACCCGGTCCCACGTGGCGTCGTCCACCTCGGCCGGCGGCAGGAAGGCGTCCATGATCCCGGCGATGTTGGCCAGGGCGTCGACCCGGCCGCCGGCGGTGGCGACCACCCGGTCGACGAGCTCCTGGCTCGAGACGTCGCCGGCGACCGTGACGAAGCCGAGCTCCGGGTGCTCGGCGACGAGCTCGGCGAGGCGGGCCTCGCTGATGTCGGTGGCGATGACGGTGGCGCCCTCGAGCGCCAACCGGATCGCCGTGGCCCGGCCGATCCCGGAGCCGGCGCCCGTGACGATCGCGGTCCTCCCGGCGAAACGCTCCGCGGTGAAGGGGGTAGGAGACATCATCGTGTCCTTCCACAGACGTCCTGAGCTGGCGCCGGGCTTTCCGGTACCCAGGACCGAAAGTAGGCTCTCCTGGCATGGGGGACAAGAGTCCTAGACGCCGGGGTCGCCCGCCGACCACCTCGTCCGCGCAGATCGCCCGCACGGCCCTCGAGCTGTTCCTCCGGGACGGCTACGACGGCACCACGCTGGACGACGTCGCGGCCGCGGTGGGGGTGGGCCGGTCGACCGTGCTGCGGTACTTCGACAGCAAGGGAGCCATCGTCTGGGAGGGCGAGGCCGCGGCCGCGGGGTCGCTTCTCGTGGGGCTCGCCGGGCGCGCGACCGGACCCGGCTGGCGCGGCGACGTGGCGGAAGCGCTCGTCGGTGCGATCCGCTTCCCCAGGGACGACGAGCACGTGCTCCGCCTGCGGCTTCGCCTCATCGAGGGCGTCCCGGCGCTGCGACGCCACCTGCACGGGACGGCCGACGCGGCGATCGCGGCGCTGGCGGACCACATCGCGCGCAGCACGCACGGCAGGGCGGACGACCTGGTGCCCGACGTCGTGGCGCGGACGGCGTGGTGGACGGCGATGGACGCCCTGCTGTGGTGGGCGCGCGCCGGCGACGGCGACCCGCACGAGGCGGTCCGCGCGGCCCTGGCTGCCGTCGGGCTCTCCCGGGCCGAGGTGCGGCTGAGCGCCACGGTGCTCGACGCGCGCGACCCCGGGGTGCTGGCGCGGTTCTACGCCGGGCTGCTCGGGTGGGACACCGTCGTCGACGAGCCGACCTGGGTGATGCTTCGCCCGCCCGGGGGTGGCGCCGGGCTGTCGTTCCAGCTCGAGCCGCTGCACGTCGCACCCACGTGGCCGGCCCGGGCCGGGTCCGAGCAGATCCAGGCCCACCTCGACCTCGCCGTGCGCGACCTCGAGCGGGAGGTCGCACGGGCCGTGGGGCTGGGCGCCGTGCTCGCGCTGGTCCAGCCGCAGACCGACGTGCGCGTGCTGCTCGACCCGGAGGGGCACGCGTTCTGCCTGTTCGTGGCCTGACGCGCGGTGCCGTGGCAGCGCCTCACGGGCCGAGGCGCGCCAGCAGGTGCTCGACGGCGGGCAGGGAGACCCGGCTCGGGTCGGCCAGCATCCAGTCGAGCTGCTGGCGGGCGAACGCGCGCTGCGGGTCGGCGGCGTGCGGGTCGAGCGTGGCCCGCGCGTACAGCGCGACGAGGTTGTCGGCGAGCACGGAGACCGTCGAGAAGTCCGCCAGGTCCCGCACCCGGGCGGGACCACCGGTGCGGCGGTAGGCGGCGTACAGCTCGACGGCCCGATCGACGGGTGCACGGAGGGTCTGCACCACGAGGAGGGCGCAGAGCTCGCGGGCAGGGTCGGCGGGGCCGGACCCCTCCCAGTCCAGGACCACGAGACCCCCGGAGCGCGTGCGCCGGACGTTGACGTCGTTGAGGTCGCGGTGGCACGTCCGTAACCGGGCAGGGTCGGCGGGGACGACGACCCGCGCGAGGTCCAGCAGCAGGGGTACGGCCCGGTCCAGGCCAGGGACCCACGGCTCGCCCGCCGCCCGTCCGGCAGCGAGCAGCCCGTCCCACGTCGCGGCGTCGACGCCGTCGGCGAACCAGGGCTCGACGTCGCGGTCGGCCGGCGCGTCGACCAGGTGCAGGGCGGCGATCACCCGGCCGAGGTCCGCGGGGGTCGCGGTCACCCCGGGGTCGAGGTCGACCCACGCCGACACCCGGACGGGGCCGTCCGCCCCTGCGGCGTCGGCGGCGAGCAGGACGGTGCCCGCGACCGTGCGTCGTGGCCGGGGCAGCTCGACCCGGGCGGCGGCGAGCTCCTGGAACGCGACGTCGGCCGCGGCCGACGCCTCGTCCGCCGGTCCGGTGAGCACCTTGACGGCCCACGTCCCGCCGTCCGTCGCGAGGCGCCAGACGACGCCCTGCTCGCCCCGGCCGACCTCGGTGGCTCCACCCAGCGGATCGCCCAGCGCGAAGGCCCTCGCGACCGCCTGCGCATCGACCACGGTGCACCTCCCTCGTCGAGGCATCCTGCACCCGGTCGCGTCCTCGCGCTCGGCCGCCGGCCGGCGGCCGGCTCAGGCGCCCGGCCACCGCCCCACGACGATCGTGGCGTCGAGGTCGACGGAGGTCACGACGCGCGCCGTCAGACCCTCCGCCTCGACGGCGGCCACCGCCGCGGCCTGCTGCCGGTCGCTGGTCTCGACGAGCAGGGACCCGCCGGGCGCGAGCCAGCGTGGTGCCGCCGCCGCCACGCGGCGCAGCACGTCCAGGCCGTCCGCCCCGCCGTCGAGCGCCCGCCGGGGCTCGTGGTCGCGGGCCTCCGGGGGCATCCCGGCGATCGCGGCCGTCGGCACGTACGGCACGTTGGCGACGAGCACGCGCACCGCGCCCCGCAGCGCGGCGGGCAGGGGCTCGTCCAGGTCGCCGCAGACGACGTGCCCGCCCGCGGCCGCCATGTTGCGACGAGCGCAGCCCACGGCGACGGGGTCGACGTCCGCCGCGTACAGCTCGACCCGTCCGAGCCCGCTCGTGGCCGCGCCGTCGGCGATCGCGGCACCCAGCGCCCCGGAGCCGCAGCACAGGTCCACGACGACGGGCACCTCGTGGGGCCCCGTGCCGTAGGCCGCCAGCAGCCGCACGGCCTCGTGCACGAGCAGCGCGCTGCGCCGACGTGGGACGAACACGCCCGGTTCGACGCCGATCCGCAGGCCGCAGAACGCGGTCCAGCCGACCACCTGCTCGAGCGGCTCCCCTGATGTGCGTCGGCGCGCCATCGCGTCGAGCTCCGCGGGTGTGCCGGCGGCCTCGCGCAGTGCCGCGGCCTCCTCCTCGGCGAAGACGCAGCCGGCCGCGCGCAGGCGCTCGACGAGCGCGTCGTCCGGCGCCGTGCCCACCCTCAGGCCCGCGCCAGGCGGAGGCGCTCGTCCGCGTCGGGCCGTGCGTGCTCGAGCACGCCGACGGCGTCGCGGTGCACCACCCGGTCCTGGGCGTTGAAGAGCTTGGTCCACAGGCCGGCGGCCCACGCCGCCTCGTGCTCGTCGCGGCTCCACACCCGGCCGCTCGTCGCGAGCCAGCGGCGCACGAACTCCTCGCTCTGCGCGACGGTCGGGTCCGTGAACCGGTCGCGCGTCGCCGTGAACGTCCCGGCCTGCTGCCCGACGACGACGACCTGCGGCAGCACCCCCAGGCTGTCCCAGTCGTCGAGGGAGACGAGGTGGTCGAGCGTCCGTGGTCCGGGCGCCTCGGCCCAGCGCAGGTTGTGCGTCTCGAGGTCGAGGTGACCGACGCGGGGCAGGCCGTCGACGTCGGCGAGCCGGCGACGCACCCGGCCGGCGGCGTCGTCGAGCCACGGCACGCGGGGGTCGCGACGCAGGTCCGGCAGCCGGGCGTCGCGCGTGGGCCACACGTCCGCGCCGGCGTGCAGCGGATCGGCCCACGGGGGGGCCGCAGGCTCGGTGCCCGCGGCGAGGCCGCCGACGGCGTCGTCGAGCCGCAGCGCGAGGTCGACGAAGGGCTGGATGCCCAGCTCGCCGACCGTGCACGGCCGTCCCCCGGGGCGGTGCTCCTCGACGGCCAGCTCCCAGCCGCCGGCGGCGCTGCTGCCCAGCGGCCGGGGGCACGGGAGCCCCGCGGCGGCCGCGGCGGCCTGCAGCGCCGTGCACGCCGCGAGCCGTGGCTCCGCGGGCCGGGCCTTGACGACCACCTCCCGACCGTCGGCCAGGCGGAAGGCCGCGACCCGCGACAGCTGGTCCAGCACCCACAGCGTCCCCGCGACGGGAGCGCCACCGACGTCGACCGCGACGGTCGCGAGATCGGCCACCGGGGGTGCCGGGAGCGGGCGGGGCGAGGTCGTTCCAGGGCGCGCGGGGTCCACCCGACGATCCTGCCGCACGTCCAGCCGGTAGCGTCGCTGTCATGGCGGCCGAGGAGCTCGACGGCGGGGGGTGGCAGCCCCGCGGTGACGTCGACCGGCCCACCGGCGTCCCGGAGCGGCTGCAGGTCTTCGAACCCCTCGCGTGCCTCGCGCTCGCCGGCCACGGGCTGGCGGTCCAGGCCGTCGCCGCCGATGGCTGGTTGTCCTTCGCCACCGGGTCGACCGCGCTGCTCGTGGTGCTCGGCGTGGCGGGGATCGTCGGCCCGCGCGCGCCGTGGACGGTCCTGCTGCGGGCCGTCGTCGTCCTGCTCCTGGCCTTCACGCTCATGGCCCTGCGGGAGCAGAGCAGCGCGTACTACCTGCTGTGGTTCTTCGTCCTGGTCACCGTCTACCCGCTCGTCCTGCCGCGCCGCGCCAGCCTGGCCCTCGTCGTCGGGGTGCCGTTCGTCTACCTGCTGCTCGTGCCGTTCGGCGCGGCGGACGGCCCCGTCCCGGTCGCCGTGCTGCGCGCGGTGTCGCTGGCACTCATGGGTGCCTTCGTCCACGCGGCGGCCGTCGCCTACCGCACGGCCGTGGCCGACCGTGACGGCGCCCTGGCCCTGCTCGACGCCTATGCCGATGCGACCCCGGTGGGGCTCGGGTTCTGGGACCTGGGTCTACGTCTCCGGCGGATCAACGCCGCGCTCGCGTCGCTCACCGGGCTGCCCCCCGCGGCGCACCTCGGCCGCGCGCCGGACGGGCTCCCGGACCCTGCGCCGGCGCTGGCGCACCACCTCGGTCGGGTGGTGGCCTCGGGCGAGCCCGTCCAGGACGTCGAGGTCTCGGTCGGCGCCACGGTGTGGAACGCCAGCTACTTCCCGGTCGTGACGGGCAGCCGGGTGGTCGGCGTCGGTGGCGTCGTCATCGACGTGACGGCGCAGCGGCAGGCCGCCGCCGCGCTGGCGCACTCGGCGACGCACGACGCCCTCACCGGGCTGCCCAACCGGGTGCTGTTCGGCGACCGGCTCGGGGTGGCGCTGGAGCGCGCGGCGCGCGAGGGTGCATCGGTCGCGGTGCTGTTCTGCGACGTCGACCGGTTCAAGGTGGTCAACGACTCCCTGGGGCACGCGGCGGGCGACGAGCTGCTGCGCGTGGTCGCCGAGCGCCTGACCCGCGTGGTGCGCCCGGGCGACACGGTCGCCCGGCTGGGCGGCGACGAGTTCGCCGTCCTCGCCACGGCGGTGCCCGACGTCGCCGCGGCGCAGTCTGCGGGCGAGCGCATCTGCGCGGTCCTGCGCGAGCCGATGCGGGTGGGGGACCGCCTGCTCATCTCGACGATGTCCGTCGGGGTGACCGTGTGCGGCCCGGGGGAGCAGGACGTCGCCGGGCTGCTGCGGGACGCCGACGTCGCGATGTACCAGGCCAAGGACGCCGGGCGCGACCAGGCCGCGGTGTTCGACACGTCGCTGCGCAGCCGCGCCGGCGAGCGGCTCGAGTTCCAGGGTGCCCTGCGTCGTGCCGTCGAGCACGGCGAGCTCACCGTGGCCTACCAACCGGTGCTCGCGCTGCGCGGGGGCGCGGCCGGTGCGGACGGGCCCGGACCGCAGGACGTCGTCGGGGTCGAGGCGCTGGCGCGCTGGCACCGGGACGGCCACGGCGACGTGCCACCCGGCGTCTTCATCCCGACGGCGGAGGACCTCGGCCTCATCGGGGCCCTGGGCGAGCACGTGCTCCGCCGGGCCTGCACCGACGTGCTGCGCTGGCGCGAGGCCACCGGCCGCCCGCTGACCGTCGCCGTCAACCTGTCGGCCCGCCAGCTCGCGGCCGAGGACTGCGCCGAGATGGTCGCCGCCGTCCTGGGCGAGGTGGGGCTGCCGGCCGCCGCGCTCCAGCTGGAGATCACCGAGAGCGTGCTCATGGTCGACGTCGAGCGCAGCCTGCACCGCCTCGGCGAGCTGCGTGCCCTCGGGGTGGGGATCGCGGTCGACGACTTCGGGACGGGCTACAGCTCGCTCGCCTACCTGCGCGACCTCCCGGTGGACCTGCTGAAGATCGACCGCTCCTTCACCGCCCGGCAGCCCGCGGACGAGGCGATGTTCGCCTTCATCGTCGACCTCGCGCGGGCCATCGGCGCGACCACCGTGGTCGAGGGTGTCGAGACCGCAGCGCAGCTCGACCTCGTCACCCGCGCGGGCTGCGACCTGGCCCAGGGCTACCACCTCAGCCGCCCGCTCACCCCCGAGGCCGCCGCGGTCTACCTGGGAGCAGTCCCGCGCGCCTGAGGTCCGCCGACCTGGACCGCCCGTGGTCGGCGGCCGACGTCAGCCCGCGCCGCCGGACCAGCGCAGCGCTGCCGCGACGCGCGGGTTGCTGCCCGGATCGGCGCACGCGAGGCCGAGCTTCGTGAACACGTGCGAGACGTGGCACTCCACGGTCCGCCGGCTGAGGGACAGCGCCTCGGCGATCCCGGCGTTGGACAGTCCCTGGGCGAGCAGCTGGTACACCTCGCGCTCGCTGCCGGTCAGGGCGTCGGGCACGCGGGCTGGCGCCGGGCCGTGCGAGCCGGCGGCGAGCTGCGGCCGCGCGGCGAGCCATGCGACCACGTCCGCCGGGTCGGCCGCCGCGCCCAGGTCGAGCACGTCGAGCCGCCGCCCGGGGCCCGGGCCGCCGGCGGTGGCGACGGCGCGGCGCAGGCCGCCGGCCGTGAGGGACCAGTCGTGCGGCGCGTCCGTGAGCACGAGCACGTCGGTGCCCCGCGCCAGTGCCATGGCGAGGCGCGGGACGGCGGAGACCGCGGTCCGGTCCCGGCCGGTCGAGACGAGCACGAGCGCGTCGGGCACGGGCTCGAGCGCGAGCTCGGAGATCCAGCGGTGCTCGGCGTGCACCACGAGGCCGCGGCTGCGCAGCAGCAGCACCAGGCCGCGCCGGAGCAGCGGCATCGCACCGATGATCGCCAGACGCACGTGTCCCCCGCTCCGCTGACCGAGCGTTCCCATGGTGCGCCCGGGTCCGGGTCCTCGCGAGCGGGCGGATCTCGGTGGTCTCACCGATGCCGGTTCAGGGCGGCGGCCGTAGCGTCGGGAGCACCCAGCGCCACTCCGAGGAGGCGCACGATGCCCCCACGACCGCGACATGACGACCCGCAGCACGGGCGTCCCGACAGCCCGGTGATCGACGGCGACGGTGAGCTCGACGCCCGCCTCGTCCGCCCGGCCGACCTCCTCGACGCGAGGCTGCTCGCCCCGGGCTGCACGCTCGACGACGGCGACGACGGGCCCGTGCTCGTGGCCCACGGTGACGATGCCGCGCTGGTCCTCGTGCTCCCGCCCCAGCACGTCGGGGAGCGTGCGTGGCAGGAGGGCACCACCCCGGGCGCCGTCTCGGCGCACCGGGCCGCCGCCGCGAGCCGGCTGGTCTTCGCGCTCGCGGACGGCGCCGTCGTGCCCTTCACGCTCGCGGGCGTGCTCACCGTGCTGCCGACGCTGCCGCTGCGCGTCGCGCCGCACGCGACCGCGGCGAGCGCGGAGGGACCGGGTCGCCCGGTCACGCCAGGGTGGGCCGACGTCGTCCTCGTCCCGGGCTGGCGGGACCGGCTGGTGCGCGGGGTGACCCTCACGGACCTCGTGGTCGGTGACGGCCAGGCCGCTGCGCTGGCCTCCACGCGGCTCGCGGGCGCCGTCTCGGCCGTCGTCGGGCACGCCCAGGCCGCCCGACTGGTGCGCGGCCATGCCGGCGCCACCCTCGCGGCCCCCGCCGCCGGCACCTCGGTCGCCGGCGCCGCGGCGGCGTCGCCCGCGGGTGGCCGGGCCGCGCGGCTGCCCGGGATGCTCGGTCGCCTCGTCCCCGGCCACGTGCTGCACCCCGGTGTGCGCCCGCGGCGCGGACCTCGCCCGCCCTCGGGCACCGAGACCGCCATCGAGGCGCCGTACCGCGTGACGGTGTCGCCCAGCGCGCTCGGCGCGTTCCGCCACGAGGTCGAGCCGATCACCGCCGAGGGGGACGAGTCCCGCGTCGAGCTGTGGCGCACGCACCTGACCGTGCGCGCCACGGATGCGGCCGGCGCGTTCACCGGGCACGACGACACCGACGAGGCCCAGCGCATCGTCCGTGCGATCTGGTCGCGCGACATGGACGCGCTGGACGCCACGGCGTTGACCGACCCGGCCCCGCTCGCGCCGCAGTCCCTCGTGCCGCCGTGGCGCCGGTCCCTGGTCCGCCAGTCCTCCGACGTGCGCACCGGCGTGCCGCCGGAGCCGTTCGAGGTGCGGAGCCTCGCGCTGTCGAGCCTCGGGGCGTGGATCGACTGGGCGGGGACGTGGGACCCCCTCGCGATCGGGCCCGCGCCCGAGCCGCTGCTCGCGCCGCCGATCGAGTCCTACCGGCACCAGGCCGTGATGGGCCGCGACTCCTACGTCCGGGTCACCGAGCCGGGGTTCCTCTACCCGTTCGGCCACCGCGCCGTGTGGGTGACGGTCTCCGAGCGCAAGGTGCTCGACCGCTCCCAGGGGGTCGCCTACCTGTGGCGCCGCAACTTCATCATCGTGCGCCAGCCGAGCCGCAGCTTCGCGGGCCACGACACCCCGCTGGGCCAGGTGACCCTCGAGCCGCTGGTCACCCCCAACCTCGACCCGGCGAACCTCGCCACGCCGTTCGTGCCCACCCAGGACGGCACGCCGTACCGGTTCACGCTCGTCGGGGTCGACCAGGCGGGCCGGACGGTGACGTTCTCCGCCCCGCTGGCCTTCGTGTCGCTCCTGTCCGTCCAGGCGACCGTCGGCACGGCGATCGACGCCGCGGCCGAGGCCGCGTACGCCCCGGTCCGCAAGGTCCCCGGCCGGGGGCAGAGCGTGACGATGGCGCGCTCCGCGACGCCGGGCGACACGACGCTGGAGGTCAACGACCTGCAGTTCCGCGGCGTGGTGGACCGTGACCACCTCACCTCGCGGCCGTTCCTCGTGCAGACGAACGCCGTGGTGCCGAGCATGCGTCACCTGGCCCCGCAGTCGCCGGCGTCGAGCTCGGGTTCTCGGCCCCCTTCCTCGCGGCGGACGCCGGCGGGTTCGGGGCGGCCAACCCGGGCCAGCTGTTCCTCACGCTGCTCGGCTCCCCGCCCGCCGTCGACTTCTCGGGCGGCTCGGACCGCTCGGGCGGGTTCCTCACGCCCAACCTCGCCGTCCGCGCGCTGTCCCGCTCGCTCGGTGCGGTCGGCGAGGACGGCACCGGGCCCACCTCGGGGCTGGCCCAGGGCAGGTTCGACCCCGCACGGTTCCTCGAGGGCGCCCTGCCCAAGCTGTTCGGCCTGTTCTCGCTGCTCGACCTGCTCGACGCCCTCGGGGTGGGGCTCGACGACGCGCCCGAGTTCGTCACCGAGGCGCTGGACACCGTGAGCGCGATCGTCACGGAGGCGGACCGGCTGCGCACCGCAGCGGCGGAGGCCGGACCGCGGCTGGTCCAGGAGGCGGCCGGGGCGGCGCACGACGGCGCGCGGGCGGCCATCGACGCGGCCCGCGCGCAGCTCGACGCGGCGGTCGGCCCCCTGCTGGCGTCGCTCGACACGCTCGTGGACACCGTCACGGCGCTGCCCGGTGCGGCGGACCCGATCGCGGCCGTCGGCGACGTCGTCGCGGCCCTCGGGGTGGCGGCCGACC
The DNA here is from genome assembly GCF_035443605.1 of Actinotalea sp. Classification (NCBI taxonomy): domain Bacteria; kingdom Bacillati; phylum Actinomycetota; class Actinomycetes; order Micrococcales; family Cellulomonadaceae; genus Actinotalea; species Actinotalea sp. The sequence continues at coordinate 15,970 of NZ_DAORSQ010000052.1, forward strand.
GCGTCGACGACCTGCTGGCCGCGCTCGGTGCACCCCAGCTGCCGGCGATGGTGCGGGCCGCGCTCGAGCGGCCCGCGACGGCCCTGGCCACCCTCGCCCGCGCGGCGGACACGCTCGAGGCCCTGCAGTCGTTCGTCGAGGACCTGCTGAGCCCCGGCACGTCCGTCACCGCGCGGTTCGTCTGGAACCCGCAGATCCGGTCGTGGCCGGCGGGCAGCCCCGTCTTCGAGGCGCGCGACCCGCGGGGGCTGCGGCTGGCGATCGAGGTGCGGGCCTCGGCGAGCACGCCGCCGAGCGTGGACGTCGCGGCCGAGCTGGCGGACTTCGCGCTCGTCCTGCTGCCCGGCGAGCCGCTCATGGCGATGACCTTCCAGCGGATCGGCTTCCGGGTCGGCTCGGGCGGCAAGCCCGAGGTGGATGTCGTCTTCGGCGGGATGGAGTTCCTCGGGGTGCTGTCCTTCGTGGACACGCTGCGCCGGATGATCCCGTTCGACGGCTTCGCCGACCCGCCGTTCGTCGACGTCTCGCCCGAGGGGGTGACCGCAGGGTTCGACCTCGCGCTGCCCAACGTCTCCGTCGGCGTGTTCAGCCTGGAGAACATCGCGCTGGGAGCCGACGCCCGGGTGCCGTTCCTCGGCGACGCCGTGACGATCGGCTTCACCTTCTGCTCCAAGGAGTCGCCGTTCCGGCTCACCGTGATGATGGTCGGGGGCGGCGGCTGGGTCGCGCTGCGGGCCTCGCCCAAGGGCCTGGTGCTGCTCGAGGTGGGGCTCGAGGCCACGGCGTGCCTCTCGATCGACCTCGGTGTCGCCTCGGGCTCGCTGTCGGTCGCCGTGGGGGTGTACCTGCGCCTCGAGGGCGACAAGGGCTCGCTCACCGCGTACTTCCGGCTGCGCGGCGAGGTGGACGTGCTGGGCCTCATCTCGGCCTCGATCACACTCGAGCTGTCCCTCGAGTACGAGTTCGACACGGGCAAGCTCGTCGGTCGAGCGTCGCTGGTCATCGAGGTCGAGGTGCTCTTCTTCTCGGCGTCCGTCGAGGTGTCCGTCGAGCGGCGCCTGGCCGGCTCGAAGGGCGACCCCGTGCTCGCCGACATCCTGCCGCCGGCCCCGGACGGCACCAACGCGGACTGGTCCGCGTACTGCGAGGCCTTCGTCACCGCAGCCTGAGTGGAGATGACCATGACGACGTCGCAGGTCCTGGTGACGGCACTGCCGTTCTCCCGCGCGCGGGACGCCGAGCGGCACCTCACCGCCTTCGTCACCCACAAGCTCGACCCGGGGGCGGCCCCGGGGACGCTGGCGGACTTCCCGGCGACCCTGGACTGGGTCGAGACGCTCACCGGCGGGACGTTCGAGCTCGTGGCCTCGCACCTCGGCGCGCCCGTGCCGCTCACGGTGGTCCCGGGCCCCCACGCGGCGGACGCCACCGCGTGGCACGCCGTCTTCGGGCCGGGCGTGCCCGTCGACGCGTTCCCGGCGCCCGTGCTGTCGGCCGCGCCGTGGCGCTCCTTCCCCGCGCACCGCGTGGGCGACGGCGCGGTGGACCTGCACCTGCTGGCGCTCACGGCGGCCCCGACCGTGCGGCCCGGCGTGCTGTCGAGCCCCGTGTTCGGCGGGCTGCTCCGCCGGCTCACGGAGCGGTCCGGTGCGGTGCGCGAGCTCCTGGCCATCGACGAGCGCCGCACGCACCGCGCGGAGGACCTGCTCGCGCGGCGCACCCTCGAGGCCCAGGCCACCCTCGGCCTGCTCGGCCCGCGCCAGCCGTACCCGAGCAAGGACCAGTCCTCGACCTCGCCCATCGAGGCGCTGCTCGACGACACCGAGGGCGACGAGGCCGTCACCGCGTGGCTCGACTCGCTGATCGGCCAGGACCTCACGGGCGACCCGGAGCTGCGCCTGCTCGTCGACGCGCACGCCACGCGGCGGTTCTACCAGCGGCCCGAGGCCGCGAGCACGTACGCGGCCCGGCCCACCCCCGGCGCCACCACGCCGCGCCCCACCACCCCGGTGCCCGACTTCCACGCGCGCGCCGCCGGTTTCGGCTCCACGCCCGCGCTGCTGCGTCGGCTCGGGCTCGCGGTCGACCTGCTGGTGCCCGACGACGCCGTGCTCGCCGGCCTGGACGCGGCGGCCTGGCTGGCGGTGCGCTTCGTCCCACCGCAGGGCGCCGACGTCACCCTGCTGGCCCCGCCGCGCACGCGCATCGTCGTGCACGGTGACGTGCTCGCCGCGGAGTCCTCCGCGCAGTGGGTGGGCGGCGCGGTGCCGCTGGGCGAGGAGTCCTACGTCGTGCTCGACGTCGACCCGGACGCCTCGGGGCTCAAGCTCGAGCAGCACCTGCGCGACCTGCCGCGCACGCTGGCAGCCGAGGTCAACGGCGACCCGGCCACCTCGGCCCCGGCGACGCTGCGCGCGACCGGGTTCGCCATCGCCCGGACGGACCGCGTCGCGGCCTCGCGTGCCCGGCTGGCCGCGGCCGAGCAGGTCTCGGCCCCGGTCGACGGGCCGGGCGTGCTCGGCCCAGAGCTGCGCTACGACGACGTCGTGCGTGGCGTGCGCCTGGAGGTCTGGGACGACGCGACGCGCGCCTGGCACAGCCTGCACGAGCGGCGCGTCGACGTGGTCGCCGACCCCGGCGACGGCACCGGGCCGGTCCCCGTGCTCACCGACGCCCCCGACGTGGGGTTCCTCCAGCAGTCCGGCCTGAACCGCGTCCCCGGCGCGGCTGCCAACCCGTACTACCTGCACGAGGTCGTGGCCGGGTGGGACGGCTGGAGCCTGTCCGCGCCGCGGCCCGGCAAGGTCGTGGTGCACCAGGACGGCGTCGAGAAGGTCCTCGACGCCCCGCCGGACGAGCCCGCGACGGGCGTGCACGTGCGGACCCGGGTCGAGCCGGGCTCCCTGCCGCCCCTGCGCCACGGACGCTCGTACTCCTTCCGGATGGTCGGCGTCGACCTCGCCGGCGGCTCCGTGTCCCGCCGCCGTCCGGGGCCGCCGGGACCGGCGGTCCCGCCCGGACCGCCGGCCCCCGAGGCGGTCGAGCTCGCCGCGGCCCACCTCGAGCGGCTGCGGCGGGTCTACGCCGCGCGCGACGGCGGGCTGCTGGCAGCACTGCGTGCCCCGGTCCTCGAGGCGCTGCCCGTCGCGGGCTCCTCCGACTGGCTCGGTCCGGTGGGACGCCTGGCTGCCGAGGGGCCGGCGAGGGCCACCCGCCCGGGCGCCCGGACCGCTGCGGAGCGTATCGACGCCTTCGTGCCGGCGTTCGTCCGGACGGGTGCGCCCGACGTCGACGCCGCCGTCGCGGAGCGGCTCGAGGCCGCGACCGAGCGGCCCCGGTCGGCGAGCGTGCGCGAGCGCCCAACGGCGCGGGGCGCCGCCCGTGTGCTGTCGGGCGTCGACGTGCGCGACGCCGTGCGGCAGACCGCCGAGGCGAGCCGCGTGCTGGCGTCG
>NZ_DAORSQ010000053.1:0-11816 GCF_035443605.1 Actinotalea sp.
CACTGTGTCGGGGTGACAGGATTTGAACCTGCGCCCTCTTCGTCCCGAACGAAGCGCGCTACCAAGCTGCGCCACACCCCGGTGCAGCCCGACAAGGATAGCCCAGCCCGGGGGCGCCGGTGAACTCGACCCCCGGGTCCGTGCTCAGCGGCCGACGAGTGTCAGCAGCGTGGCCTCGGGCCGGCACGCGAAGCGCACCGGGGTGTAGGGCGACGTGCCCAGGCCGGCCGAGACGTGCAGCCACGTCGAGCCCTCGCCGCCGGGTGCGTCGGGCCGCGGGCCGGGCCAGCCGTGCAGCCCCTTGGCGCGGCGCGTGTCCAGGTCGCAGTTGGTCACCAGCGCGCCCCAGCCGGGCACGCAGAGCTGGCCACCGTGGGTGTGGCCGGCGAGCACGAGGTCCGCGCCGTCGGCGTGCATCTGGTCGAGCACCCGGGTGTAGGGCGCGTGGGCGACCCCGAGGCGCAGGTCGACATCTGTGCCGGGCTGCTCGGGTGCGGGGAACCGGTCGCGGTCCAGGTGCGGGTCATCCACCCCCACGAGCGAGACGCGCCGGCCGTCGACGACGACGCCGTCGCGGCGGTTGGTCAGGTCCGCCCAGCCTGCGGCGGCGAGGGCTGCAGCGAGCGCCGCGGCCGGCAGGGCCTCGGGGTCGGTGACCGGGGCGTCGCGCGCATCGGCCAGGAGGTAGCGCGCCGGGTTCTTGGGCCGGGGCGCGTAGTAGTCGTTCGAGCCCATGACGAACGCACCGGGCAGCGCCATGAGCGGCTCCAGCGCGTGGAGCAGTGCCCCGAGTGCGTCGGTGTGCGCCAGGTTGTCGCCGGTGTCCACCACGAGGTCCGGCTCCAGGTCGGCCAGCGAGCGCAGCCAGGCGATCTTGCGGTGCTGGCCGGGGGTCAGGTGCAGGTCGGACAGGTGGAGCACCCGCAGGGCGCGCTCGCCGGGCGCCAGGACGGGCACCGTCGCCTCACGCAGCGTGTAGGCGTGCGCCTCCACGAGCGACCAGGTCAGCCCCGCGGCACCGGCCAGCGCGAGAGCACCCAGGCTGCGCCCGACGGACGGCGCCACTCAGTTGCCCGGACGGTTGTTGCCGCCGTTGTTGTTGCCACCGTTGTTGCCGCCGCCACCGTCGTCCTGCTGGACCGACGCCGGGTCAGGCCCCTGCGACATCGTGATCGTGATGAGCGATCCGCGCACCACGCGTGATCCGCCGGCCGGGTCCGTCCCCGCGACCGTCCCGGCGGGCTGGTCGGAGTAGACGGGCGTGGGCGAGACCGTGGCGTTGAAGCCCGCCGCGGCGAGCGCGGCCTTCGCCGCTGCCTCGGACTTGCCAGCAACGTTCGGCACCGTGATCTTGACGCCGTCGACCTGGGCGCTGCCGGGGGCGTTGAAGCCCAGCTCCGGGAGCCCGTCGTGCGCCGGCGCCATGAAGGCCTTCCACAGCGGGGCGGCGATCGTCGAGCCGTAGGCGTTGGGGACCCAGCGACCGTTGATCCGCACGTCCTGGACGGGGATCATCCCCTCGGGGTGGCCCACCCACACCGCGGACGCCATCTGCGGGGTGAAGCCGACGAACCACGTGTACTCGTTGTTCGAGGTGGTGCCCGTCTTGCCGGAGGACACCCGGCCGCCGGGGAGCGCACCGACGTTCTTCGCCGTGCCCTGCCACACGAAGCTCAGCGCATAGGTGACGGCCCGCGCGATCTCCGGGGCGATCGCCTGGCGGCAGTTGGCGCTCGGCACCGGGAGCTCGGCACCGTCGGAGTCCTGCACGCTCGTGATGGCGATCGGCTCGCAGAAGACGCCGTCCGCCGCGAACGCCGCGTAGGCCGCAGCCATGGTCATCGGCGCGATCTCCGTGCTGCCCAGGACGTTGGACGGCAGCACGTCGACCGGCTCGCCGTTGGCCTTGTGCACACCGAGGGATGCCGCGCTGTCGAAGATGCCGCACATGTCGAGCTGGGTGGCCATCTCGATGAAGCTGGAGTTCACCGAGTTGCGGGTCGCGTCGAGCACGGTCATGACGGCGCCGCTGCCCTCGGCGTTGCCGAACTTGTACACGCCGCCGCCGAACCCGGTGCACGACGCGTTGAACTCGCTCATCGGCACGCCGGTGCTGCGCAGCCGCCCGTCGACCACCTCGCGCAGCGCATGCCCCTCCTGCAGCCACCGGACGAGCGTGAACGGCTTGAAGGCCGAGCCGGGGTGGAAGCCGCCGGACGAGCCGTACGCGCTGTCGGTGTTGTAGTTGACGGCCGTCTGGCCGGGGCCGCTGGTCGAGGTGTTGCTGTAGATGCGGTTCTGGGCCATCGCCAGGACCTTGCCCGTCCCCGGCTCGATGACCGAGATCGCGTTGGCGACGCCCGAGGGGTCGTCCACGGGGATGGCGCTCTTCGACGCGGCGTCCGCGAGCGCCTGCAGCCGCGGGTCCAGCGTCGTGCGGATGGTCAGGCCGCCGCGGTAGAGCAGGCGCGACCGGTCGGCCGCCGTCTCGCCGAATGCCGGGTTCTGCGCGATGATCTTGGTCACGTAGTCGCAGAAGTAGCCGGCGTTCGCCACGTCGTTGGCCGTCATGCAGCCGAGCCGCGTCTGGCCGATGACCAGCGTCGCAGCGATGGGCGTCGCGAGACCGGCCTCGTACTCCTCGTCGGTGATGAAGCCCTGCTCGTTCATGACGAACAGCACGTCGTTGCGCCGGCCCTCGGAGGCCTCGGGGTTGCGCTCCGGGTCGTAGTCGCCGGGCGCCTTGGTGATCCCGGCGATCGTGGCCGCCTGGAGGTAGTTGAGGTCGAGCGCCGACACCGAGAAGTAGTGCTGCGCGGCGGCCTCGACGCCGTACACCGACAGGCCGAACTGCGAGATGTTGAGGTAGGCCGCGAGGATCTCCTCCTTGCTCATCCGCTGCTCGAGCGCGATGGCCAGCTTGGCCTCCTGCAGCTTGCGGGCGATGCCCTCCCAGTCGTCTGCCTCGCGGGCCGCGTTGATCGCGGCGGCCCGCTCGGTGGGGTCCTCGATCTCGAGCGCCGCCTGGATGAGCGCGTTCTTGACGTACTGCTGGGTCAGCGTCGAGGCGCCCTGGTTCTCACCCGTCAGGGTGTTGGTCAGCAGGGCACGGGTCATCCCCGTGAGGTCGACGCCCCCGTGCTCGAAGAACCGCTTGTCCTCGATCGCGATCACGGCGTTCTGCATCTGGGCCGAGACCTGGTCGAGCGTCACGACGATGCGGTTCTGGTCGTAGAACGTCGCCAGCACCTGGCCGTCCGCCGCGAGGATCGTCGACTTCTCGGACAGCGGCACCTGGACGAGCTCCTCGGGGAGCTCCTCGAACAGGTCGACGGAGGTGTTGGTCAGCGCGCTCGTCGTCGCGACCACCGGCATCACGAGGCCGGCGGAGAGCACCCCGCCCAGCGTGGCGACGAGCACGAACGCGATGAGCAGGGCGACGACCTGCAGGACGTTGACCTGGCGGCTGCGGGGGCGTGCGGGAGCGGTCGACACCCGACAAGGGTACGGGAGGCGTGCGCCGGGCGGGGGGCGGGCGTGTGAAGCAGGTGTGCAGGTCGCGGCGCTGATCCGGCGGCCGCGACGTCGCGCGGTGGCGCCCCGTCGACGCCCGGGTGCGCCCGGAATGCCCCACGGGTACCGAAACGACCCGAACGGCCCACCCCAGGTGTGCCCGGGTGGTCCTACGGTGTGTCATGGGCGCGCACGAGGGGAGGCACGGTGGGCGGTGACCAGCACTGGACGGCGTACTCGGCGTGCGGGGGGGCGACCCCGGACGACCTCTTCGTCGAGGGCGCTGCCCAGCGGGCCGCGCGCGAGGTCTGCGCCGGCTGCACCGTGCGGCTCGAGTGCCTCATCGACGCCCTCGACCACCGGATCCTCTTCGGCGTGTGGGGCGGGATGACCGAGCGCGAGCGCCGCGCCTTGCTGCGCCGTTACCCCGAGGTCGTCTCCTGGCGCGAGGTCCTCGACGCCGAGCCGCACCTGGCGACCACCTCCGCCGGCCACGCGGCGCGCTCGGCGCGGCTGGGCGCCGAGCGCGAGGCGGCGCCCGGCGGGTAGCGTCTGCCCATGGCCACCACCTGGGAGTACGCGACCATCCCGCTCATCGTGCACGCGACGAAGGCGATCCTCGACCAGTGGGGGGCGGACGGCTGGGAGCTGGTCCAGGTCGTCACGGGTCCGGACGGCAACGGCCTCGTCGCCTATCTCAAGCGTCCGACCGGCGAGCGTCCGTGAACGCCCAGGGCATCGCCCAGCGGCTGCACGAGCTCGGCATCACGCTGCCTGCCGTCCCGGCGCCCGTGGCGGCCTACGTGCCCGCGGTCCGGACGGGCAGCTACGTGTGGACCTCCGGCCAGCTGCCGATCGTCGACGGCGTGCTGGCGGGTACGGGCAAGGTGGGCGTGGGCGAGGGCCAGGTCGCCCCGGCGCGCGCGGCGGAGCTCGCCCGGGTCGCGGTGCTCAACGCTCTGGCAGCCGTGGCGGAGCAGGCCGGCAGCCTCGACCGGGTGCGGCGCATCGTCAAGGTCGTCGGCTTCGTGGCGTCCGACCCGTCCTTCACCGGCCAGCCGCTGGTGGTCAACGGCGCCAGCGAGCTGCTCGGCCAGCTGTTCGGGGAGGCCGGCGTGCATGCGCGCAGCGCGGTCGGCGTCGCGGTGCTGCCACTGGACGCACCCGTGGAGATCGAGCTGGTCGTCGAGCTGCGCTGACGCGCAGCACCGTCGCCCTCAGCGCGCCCGGCGCTCCAGGCGCTCGATGTCGAGGAGCACGACGGCGCGGCCCTCGCGACGCACCCAGCCGCGCGCGGTGAAGTCGGCCAGCGCCTTGTTCACGGTCTCGCGCGACGCCCCGACGAGCTGGGCGAGCTCCTCCTGCGTGAGGTCGTGCGCGACGTGCAGCCCGTCCTCGACCGGCTCGCCGAACCGCGTCGACAGGTCGAGCAGCGCCTTGGCGACGCGGCCGGGCACATCGGCGAACACCAGGTCCGCGAGCGCCTCGTTGGTGCGGCGCAGCCGCCGGGCCAGGGCCTCGAGCAGGTGCTTGGCGACGGCGGGGTAGCGCTCGAGCCACTCGATCATCTCGGTGTGGCTCAGCTCGTACAGCACGGCGTCCGCCACGGCCGTCGCCGTGGCCGTGCGGGGACCGGGGTCGAAGAGGGACAGCTCACCGAACATCTCGGCCGGGCCGAGGATCGAGAGCAGGTTCTCGCGGCCGTCCACGGAGCGGCGGCCCAGCTTCACCTTGCCCGAGCCGATGACGTACAGCCGGTCCCCGGGCTCGCCCTCGTGGAAGACGGACTGGCCGCGGGGCAGCCGCACGGGGGTCATCGAGTCGAAGAGCGCCTGCGCGGCCTCGGTGTCGATCGCCGCGAAGAGGGGCGCCGACAGCACAACGTCGTCCTCCACGCACGTCCCGTCCGTCGTCGTCAGGCGCCGTGGTCCGGCACCGTCGACCATCCTGCCCCATGCGCGACGGGTCAGCGAGGGTCCTTGGGCCGGGGGAGGCTCGAGTCGGTGGTGACGAGCTGGGCGACGAGGTCCTCGGTGCAGCGGTCCAGCGCGGCATCCAGGGCGTCGCCGTAGGCGGCCAGCTCCCGGTCCAGCTCGCGCAGCTGGTGCATCCGGCCGACGCGGTCCTCCTCGGAGTCGATCGCCACGACCTCGCGCAGGGTGTGCGGCATCGGCAGGCTCAGCTGCGCGGCGGGGAGCAGGTCCCAGCTCATCGCGCCGAGCGCCTCCGGCGGCGCGTACGACGCGACCGCGAGGTCGAGCCGGGCCCGCAGCAGACGGCGCCAGCGGACCAGCTCGGCCTTCTCGGCACGCAGCGTCCGCCGGGTCGCGTGGGGGTCGAGCCTCGGGGGGCCGGCCACCTGCGCCATCGCCATCAGACCTCATCTCCGTCGGGGCCGGGTCTCGGCCCTGCACGATCCTGTTCGGTCCCCGCCGGGACGTCCTTGAGCCCGTGGCCGAGGGTTCACCCCAACGGGTCTGCCCCCAGGTCAGCGGCGGTTTCCCGGGGTCTGCGTACTCTGGGCGGTATGTCCGAGACCCCCCTGGCGCGCACCCGCCGTGCCCGCCGGATCGACCGCGCGCTGGCGGTGCGCTACCCCGACGCGCACTGCGAGCTCGACTTCGCCGACCCGCTCCAGCTGCTCGTGGCGACGGTGCTCTCGGCCCAGACCACGGACGTGCGGGTCAACCTCGTCACACCGGCGCTGTTCGCGCGCTACCCCGATGCCAGGGCCTACGCCGAGGCGGACCGTGCGGAGCTCGAGGAGCTCATCCGGTCCACCGGGTTCTTCCGCGCGAAGTCCCAGTCCCTCCTGGGGCTGGGACGCGCCCTGGTGGAGCGGTACGACGGCGTCGTCCCCCGCCGGATGGCCCAGCTCGTGACCCTGCCGGGGGTGGGGCGCAAGACGGCGAACGTCGTGCTCGGCAACGCGTTCGGGGTGCCGGGCCTGCCGGTGGACACCCACGTGCTGCGCGTCGCGCGGCGCCTGGGGCTGACGGCGAGCGAGGACCCCGTCGCCGTCGAGGCGGACCTGTGCGCGCTCCTGCCGCGGCGCGACTGGACGATGTTCTCCCACCGGGTCATCGCGCACGGTCGGCGCACGTGCCACGCCCGCCGGCCGGCGTGCGGCGCGTGCCCCCTGCGGGCGGTGTGCCCGTGGGACGGCCCGGGGGAGCGCGACCCTCAGGCCGCGGCCGGGCTGGTCAAGGAGTCCTCGCACGTCGGGGCGCCGGGTCCGTCGGCCGACGCCGTCCCGGCGGACCTCGCGCCGTAGCGCCCCGGGCCGTTCAGTCGAGCGTGGCGAGCCACTCCAGGAGCAGCTCCGTGGTGCGCTCCGGCGCCTCCTCCGGCAGGAAGTGACCCGCACCCGGCACCACCTCGACGCGGTACGGAGCGCCCCGTCCCTGCTCCGGACCGCCGAGGGCCACGGCGCGCGGCAGGCACCGGTCGAGCGCGCCGTGCAGGTGGAGCACGGGGACCTCCACCGGGGCACGCACCGCGGCGAGGAACCGTTGCCCGTCGACCCGCGGGGTGGACCGGACCAGCCAGCGCAGCTGCTCCATCGCGCTGTGGGCCGCGAACGGCACCTGCATGGCCATCCGGTAGGTGTGGGCGACGTCGGCCCGCAACCAGCCCGGGGCGCCCCACTCGGTGAGCACGCGGGTGGCCAGCTCGCCGCGCGTGAGCAGGCGCTCGGGCAGGTAGGGCAGCTGGAAGAACGCGAGCCGGCGCGCGGTCGAGCGGGCCAGCAGCGGGCGGGTCGCGGCGCCGGAGTGCAGCCGTGCGGGGTGCCCGGTGGCCAGCGCCCCGACGGCCCGCGTCACCGCCGGCTGCAGCGCCGGCATCGACCACGCGATGAGGCCGCCCAGGCCGTGCCCCACGACGACGGCCTCCTGCGCCCCGAGCGAGCGGATCACCCCGGCGACGTCGCGCGCGAGCGTCGGCACGTCGTAGCCCTGCGGGGGCTTGTCGGAGGCGCCCGAGCCGCGCACGTCCATCGCCGCGACGCGGTACCCGGCGCGCGCGAGGGCGGGGATCTGGTGCCGCCACGCCCACCACATCTGCGGGAACCCGTGCAGCAGCACCACGAGGGGTGCGTGGGTGCCGTCCCCCACCTCGGGCGGGGTCATCTCCGCCACGTGGAAGCGGGCGCCGTTCGCGGCGACGAAGCGGTGCTGCCACGGTCCCTCGACGAGCACGGCTGACGAGTCGGTCACGGCGTGAACCTACCGCTCCACGACGGCGGCAGGGACCGACCGGTGGTGCCGGTCCCGCGCCGCGAGCAGCGCGCCGCCCGCCAGTGCCGCGACGAGCGATGCCACGAGGACGGCCGCCCGGACGTGGTCGCCCGACGCCGAGCCCTCGCCGAACGCGAGCGCCCCGATGAGCAGCGAGACGGTGAACCCGATCCCGGCGACGAAGCCGACGGCGACGACGTCCGCCCAGCTCAGCCCGGGGGCCAGCGGGGTCCGGGTGATCGTCGCGACCAGCCAGGTGGCCAGCACGATGCCGATCGGCTTGCCGAGCACCAGACCGAGGGCGACGCCCTGCGCGACCGGGTCCGCCGCCGCGGCGGCGAGGGCCGCAGGGTCGAGGGCGACACCGGCGGCGAAGAGCGCGAACACCGGGACGGCGAACCCGGCGGACACGGGCCGCCAGACGTGCTCGAAGCGCGCGGCGAGCGCCTCCCGCTCGTCCGCGCGGGCGAGCCCGGGCACGACGAGGCCGAGCGCCACCCCGGCGATCGTGGCGTGCACGCCCGACGCGTGCATGAGGCCCCAGGCGAGCAGTGCGAGCGGCACCAGCAGGAAGGGCGTGGTGACCCGGCGCTGGACGGCGAGACCGAACAGCCCGACGGCGAGCAGCGACAGCCCGAGCAGCGGCAGGTCGATCGACGCGCTGTAGAAGACGGCGATGACGACGATCGCCAGCAGGTCGTCGACCACGGCAAGGGTGAGCAGGAAGGCGCGGAGGGCGTTGGGCAGGCTGCGGCCCACGACGGCGAGCACGGCCACGGCGAAGGCGATGTCGGTCGCGGTCGGCACGGCCCAGCCGCGCGGGTCCCCGCCGGCGACGGTGAGGTTGACCGCCAGGTAGAGGCCGGCGGGGACGAGCATCCCGCCCACGGCCGCGACGATCGGCAGGGCGGCGGTGGCCGGCCGGCGCAGCTCGCCGTCGACGATCTCGCGCTTGAGCTCCAGCCCGACGACGAAGAAGAAGAGCGTCAGCAGGCCATCCGTCGCCCACTGCTCGAGGGTGAGGTCCAGGTGCAGGGCTGCCGGCCCGAAGGTCAGCTGCCGCATCGCCTCGTAGCCGTCGCGCGCGGCGGAGTTCGCCCAGATCAGCGCGGCGGCGGCGCCCAGCAGCAGCAGTGCGCCGCCGGCCCGCTCGGTGCGCAGGGTGTCGGCGAGGTTGAGCTCGCTCGCGGGGGAGAGCCGGGCGAACAGGGCGCTCACGGGCCGGGCCGCGACGATGCGGCGGATGCGGGCACGGGGTGACATGGGGCTCCTTCGAGCGCGACGACATGGAGCCGACCAGACTTCCCGGCGCACCGGTAACCAGGATAGGCGCGCGGCTCAGCCGGCGGGCCGCGTCAGCCGGCGACCGGGCGTCCCGCGTCGGTGACCGGCTCCTCTGAGCCCTCGCCGCGGCGGTCGCGCGGCGGGTCGAACCGGTACCCCACGTTGCGCACCGTGCCGATGAGCTGCTCGTGCTCCGAGCCGAGCTTGGCGCGCAGGCGACGCACGTGGACGTCGACGGTGCGCGTGCCGCCGAAGTAGTCGTAGCCCCAGACCTCCTGGAGCAGCTGGGCGCGGGTGAAGACCCGGCCGGGGTGCTGCGCGAGGTACTTGAGGAGCTCGAACTCCTTGTACGTCAGGTCGAGTGCCCGCCCGCGCACCCTCGCGGTGTACCCGCCGGCGTCGATGGTGAGCTCGCCGGAGGAGATCTCCTCGATCGAGTCGGCCGGCGCCGTGGCGAGGGACCGCTCGATGACCAGCCGGAGCCGGGCCTCGACCTCGGCGGGCGACGCGTGCTCGAGCAGGACGTCCGACGCCCCCCACTCCCCGGTGACGACCGTGAGGCCGCCCTCGGTGAGGACGAGCACGAGGGGCACCGTCAGGCCGGTGGCCCGCAGCAGGCGGCACGTGGAGCGGGCGGTGGCGAGGTCCCGGCGCGCGTCGAGCAGCAGCACGTCGGCGTCCTGCGCGTCCAGCAGGGCCGAGGGCTCGACGGGGAGCACGCGCACGCGGTGCGCGAGCAGACCGAGCGCCGGGAGCACCTGGGTGGAGCCACCGGTCGCGGGGGTCAGCAGCAAAAGGTCTGCCACGGGGTGAGCCTCCTGCGGGCGTCCTGCGCCGAGGGGAGCCGCGCAGTGGGACAACCGTACCGCCGGGCCGACCACGCACGGCCCGGCGCCGCGATCTGCGACACTGGCGCCCGTGCCCGGCCTGAGTGATCGACGCTGATGAACGTCTCGACCCGCGCCGTGCTCACGGCCGCCGCCGCCGCCGCCGTCGCCGGCGCGGCCGTGCTCGGCGAGGCCACGCTCGTGGCCGTCGCGGGGGCCCTGGTGCTCGCGCTCTCGGTGGGCTGGCCCGTGCTCCTCGACCTGCCCACCCGGCTCGGCTCGTCCGTGGTCATCGCCCTGGGGGGCGCCGGTGGTGTGATCGCCGTCACGGCCACCCAGGGGCAGCCCTACCTGCGCGAGCTGCCCGTGGTCGTCGCGCTCGCGGTGCTGCTGTCCTTCGTCAACGAGCTGGCCCGGCAGGACGGCCGCCACCGACTGGTCGAGTCGGTGACCGGCACCGTCGCCGGCGTGCTCGTCGTGACGGCCGCAGCCGGTTGGGTCGCGACGGGGCGCGCGCCGGTGGGCGACGCCCTGGTGATCAGCGGCGCCGTCGCGCTCGCGCTGGGCGCTGGGGTCTCGGCCGTGCCGCTCGGCGGTTGGCTCGCCGCCCTCGTGACCACCGCGGCGGCGATGCTCGGCGGTGGCGCCGTCGGCGCCGTCATGCCCGTGCTCGACACCCTCGCCGGGGCCCTGCTCGGCCTGGCCGTGGGCATCCTCGTCGCCGCCCTGCACGTGCTGTTCGACGCCCTGCCTGCCCTCGAGCGGCGCACCGCGGGGGTGGCCGCCCTGCTGCTCCCCGTCTCGGTGAGCGGGATCGTCGTCTACGTCGTCGGCCGGGTGCTCGTCGGCTGAGTCGCGCCGCGTCGCCGCCGGGGCCGGAGAGGTCTAGTACACGAGCGCCTGCGCGCCGTCCGCGAGGCACTCCTCGACGAAAGCCGCCGCCCCCGCGATCCGCACGCCGGGCACGACGTCGTCGGGCGCGATGCCGCGCCGCACGGCGCACTGCGTGCACAGGGTGACCGTGCCGCCCGCGAGGACCGCGGCGAGCAGGTCGGCCAGGGGTGCGCTGTGCGGTAGCGCGAACTCCGCCGCCCGGCCCGGCAGGGCGAGCCACGACGCCTCCCCGGTCAACCACAGGCTCACGTCGACCCCGGCGGCCACGGCCGTCGCCGCGACGGTGAACGCCTGCGCGCACGCCTCGGGGCGGTCCGCGCCGGACGTCGTCTTGACCACGAGGCTGCGACTCATGGCCGCAGCGTAGGCCGCGCGCGGGGCCGCACCGTAGGATCGGCCCATGGTCGCCCTGGAGCTCTTCTTCATCGGGCTGCTGGTCGCCGCCTCGCTGGCGATCGGCTGGTTCGCCGTCTACGTCGTGCTGAAGCTCTACAAGGGCCAGCGCTAGCCGATGTCGTTCGTGCTGCCGGAGGGCCTGGCCCCCGAGGTCTACCCGCTCGCGTGGCTCGTGGGCCGCTGGCGCGGGACGGGTGAGGTCGCCTACCCCACCATCCCGCGCTGCGACGTCGTGGCCGACGTCCTCGTGACGCACGACGGCGGCCCGTACCTGGCCTGGACCGCGACGCTGCGCCTGGCCGGCGACGACCGGGTGTGGGGCACCGAGCAGGGCTTCTGGCGCGTGCCGCCCGACCGGCCAGCCGGGCTGCCGGCCGACCGCCACCCCGTCGAGCTGCTGCTGGCCGACCCGGCCGGCCACCTGGTCCTCTACGCCGGCGAGGTCGGCAACGGCCGCATCGACCTGGCGAGCGACCTCGTCGCCAGGACGCCCGACGCCGCCGAGGTCACGGCCGCGAGCCGGCTCTACGGGCTGGTCGAGGGCGAGCTGATGTGGACCTGGGACATCGCGGCGTTCGGCGAGCGCCTGCAGTCCTACGCCTCGGCGCGGATGAGCAGGGTCGAGTGACGCACCCCGCGCAGGACGTCGCCCCGCCGTCGAGCC
>NZ_DAORSQ010000053.1:11916-19301 GCF_035443605.1 Actinotalea sp.
GTCGTCACCGTCACGGGCCCCGACCGGCTCACCTGGCTGCACTCGCTGACCTCGCAGGACCTCGCGACGCTGCCGCCGCGCACGTCGACCGAGACCCTCGTGCTCAGCCCGCACGGCCACGTCGAGCACGCCGCGGGCGTGGTCGACGACGGCACGACGACGTGGCTGCTCACGGCGACGCCCGCGGGGCTCGCGGCATGGCTGGACCGGATGCGCTTCATGCTCCGGGTCGAGGTGGCCGACGTGTCCGCGCAGTGGGTGGCGCTCGGCGAGGGCATCGACGCGGAGGGCGCCGACGGCGGGCCCGTCACGTGGCGCGACCCGTGGCCGCGCACGGCACCCGGCGGCACGCGCTACGGCCCGACGGACGCCGAGCACCCCGGGAGCGAGCGGGCCTGGCGGCTCGTGCTCGTCCCGCGCGCCGGGCTGGCGCGGGCCGTGGCCGACCGCGAGGCCGCGGGTGCGCGGCTGGCCGGCACGTGGGCCGTCGAGGCCGCCCGGGTCGCGGCGTGGCGACCGGCCGCGGCCGAGGTGGACCACCGGACCATCCCGCACGAGCTCGACTGGCTGCGCACGGCGGTCCACCTGCACAAGGGCTGCTACCGCGGCCAGGAGACCGTCGCGCGCGTGCACAACCTCGGCCGCCCGCCGCGGCGCCTGGTCATGCTCCACCTCGACGGCTCGGACCACCGGTTCCCTGAGCCCGGGGCGGCCGTCACGTCGGCTGGGCGCGAGGTCGGCTCGGTGACGAGCGTGGTGCGCCACCACGAGCTCGGTCCGGTGGCGTTGGCGGTCGTCAAGCGCAGCCTCGACGTCGCCGCGCCCCTGCTGGTGACCTGCGCGGACGGCGAGGTCGCCGCGGCGCAGGAGGTGGTCGTCGCCGGGGAGGGTGTGTCGGCGGACCGGCCTGCGCCACGCGGCGAGGTCGCGCGCGGCCTCGCGCCGCCGACCACGCGGTGAGCCGCCCGTGCGCCGCCCGGTGAACGCTGCGCAGGGCCACCGGCGGAGCGCGGCGGGGACGCTCGTGCGCTCGCGAGCCCGGCAGGGCTGGGCGCGCGTGCGCCGGGCCGGCGTGCCCGTGCTGCTCGCCAGCCTCGCGGCGGCGATCGCCTACGCGGTGGCCGCCTACGGGCTCGGGCACGCATTCCCGTTCTTCGCGCCGGTCTCGGCATGGGTGGCCCTGGGCTTCACCGCCGACCGCCAGCCACGGCGCGTCGCGGAGCTCGCCGTCGGAGTGGCCGTCGGTGTCCTTGCGGGCGACCTGCTCGTGCACGTCATCGGGACCGGTCCGGTGCAGATCGCCGTCGTGCTGGCCGTCGCGGCGCTGACGGCGCGCTTCGTGGACCGCGGGGACCTGCTCACCACGCAGGCCGGGGTCCAGGCGATCGTCATCGTCGTGCTGCCGGCCGCGCGCTCCGGAGGGCCGCTGGACCGCTGGACCGATGCGCTCGTGGGCGGCGTGGTCGCGCTGCTCGTGGCCGCACTGTCCCCGCAGGACCCTCGACGGCGCGTGCGCTCGCTCGCCGAGGAGGGCGTGGCGGAGATCGCCGGCGTGCTGCGGTTCCTCGCCACCGGGCTGGCCGGCGGCGGGCAGGCGGACGTCGAGGAGGCCCTGGTGCGCGGCCGGGCGTCCCAGCCGGTGCTGGACCAGTGGCGCACGGCGGCCGGGAGCGCGCGCCAGGCGGCCCGGGTCTCGCCGGCGTTCCGGCGGCACGGCCCGGAGCTCGAGGCGCTCGAGGGCGCGGCCGTCCTCGCGGACCGCGCCATGCGCAACACCCGCGTGCTCGTGCGACGCGGGGTGCTCGTGGTGGCCGGCGGGCTGCACGACGGCCCGCCGGGCGCAGACGGCGAACGGTCGCCCGCACCGGACGGGGCCGAGCACGACCTCACGGCCCTCGCCGCCCTGGTCGACGACGTGCGGCGCGGTGCGGAGGAGCTCGCCGCCGCCCTGGGCGCCGGGGCGACGCCCACGCTGGCCAGGGCCCGGCTGGCCGCCGCCGCCGAGCGGGCGGACCCCTGGACCGTCGCCCCGGACGACTGGCACGTGCAGGGGCTCGTGCTGCTGCTGCGCTCGTTGGTCGTGGACCTCGAGGAGGCGGCCGGCATGGACCCCGGGGACGCGCGCGCCCACCTGCCGGAGATGTGACACCCAGGTCCCGCGGGGGCCACGCCGGGCGGGGCTAGCATGTGCGACCGGGGGCGGATCGGTGCGACCCCGGGCAGCCGGGGGGCGATGCGGTGCGGATGGACCGGATGACGATGGAGCGGCTCCTCGAGCCGCGCGACCGGGTGGCCGCCGCGCGGACGCTGGGGATCGCGGGCCTGACCGCCGGCGTCGTGACCATCACGGTCGAGCTCGTGGCTGTGGCCGCGGGGCGGGTCGGCAGCACCGAGGCCACCCTCGCGCAGGCCCTGGTCATCGGCGCGACGCTCGCCGGTGCCGGGCTGACCTTCTGGGCGATCCCGCAGCACATGCCCCGGTCGAGCTGGGTGGGCATCGCGGTCTTCGGCATCCTCGTCGTGCTGTGGGCGGGCCTGGGCACCCGGGACGCGAGCGCGGCCGGGCAGATGGGCGTCGTCTACCCGGCGGTCTACGCCGGCGCGCACCTGCGGCCCGTCGTCGCGTGGGTGGTCTCCGGGCTGTCGTTGCTCGTCAACGCGGCGGTCGTGTTCACCCTCCTGCCGCTGCGCCTGGCGCTCGCCGACTTCTTCGTGGTCAGTGCGGCGGTGGCGATGGTGACGTTGGTGCTGGTCGAGGCGGGCCGGCACCAGGACGCGCTCACCGCACGCCTCGCGGAGCTCGCCACCACGGACCCGCTCACGGGGCTCGGCACGCGCCGGGTCCTGGAGGACGCGATCGCGCACGCCGCGCCGTCGCGTCCCGTGCCAGCGCACGGATCGGTCGCAGGGACCGGCCTGCTGCTGGTCGACCTCGACCGCTTCGGGGTGCTCAACGAGCTCTACGGGCACCCGGTCGGCGACGCCGCGCTGGTGCACGTCGGGGCGCTGGTCACCGGGGCCGTACCCGCCGGTGCCACGGTGGCCCGGATCGGCGGCGACGAGATCGCGGTGCTGCTCCCGGACAGCACGCGTGCGCAGGTGCGAGCCGCAGCGGGGGCGGTGCTCGACACCGTGCTCGGCGCCCCCCTGCCGGGCGACCACGGCGGCATCCCGGTGAGCGTGAGCATCGGGATGACCCACCGCGCCGGGGGCGCTCCCGACTTCGCCGAGCTGTACGCCGCCGCCGACGCCGCGCTGTACCGGGCCAAGGCCGAGGGCCGCGGCAGGGTCGTCGTCTCGTAGGCTCACCCCCGTGATCCGTACCGTGCAGGTCTACCTCTTCCTGGCGCTGTACCTGCTCGTCCTCGGGCTGAGCGTCGCCGCTCTGGTCGACGTCGTGCGGCGCCCCGCGGCAGCGTTCCCCCGGGCGGGCAAGCGCACCAAGAGCTTCTGGCTGGCGGTGGTCGGCGTCGCCACGGCCGTGGCCTTCGTCGCCATCCCCCCGCCGATCGGCATCGGGGCGCTGTCCTCGTTGGCGATCGTCAGCGCGGTCGCGGCGATCGTCTACCTCGTGGACGTCAAGCCGGCGCTCGGCCCGAGGTCCGGCGGCCGCGGCGGCCGCCCGCCCGGGACCGGCGGCTGGTGAACCCCGGCGGGCTGCTCGCCCGGGTCACCCGCTCGGGGCTGGTCGAGTCGCTGCACACCGGTCACCTGCTCGTCGCGGGGCCGGACGGCGGTGCGGTCCGCGCGGTCGGGGACCCGGACGTGGTGATCTGGCCCCGCTCGTCGCTCAAGCCGCTCCAGGCGCTCGCGCTCCTGCGCGCGGGCCTCGACATCGACGACGAGGGCCTCGCCCTGGCGTGCTCGAGCCACTCCGGGACGCACGCCCACCTCGCCGTCGTGCGCCGGGTGCTCGCCGGCGCGGGGCTCGCGGAGCGCGACCTGCAGAACACCCCCGACCTGCCGCTCGACGCGGCGTCGGCCGACGCGTGGCGGGCCGCGGGTCGCGGCCCGTCCTCGGTCACGCAGAACTGCTCGGGAAAGCACGCCGCGATGCTCGCCACGTGCGTCGCCGCGGGCTGGGACCCGGTGACCTACCGCGAGCCGGACCACCCGCTGCAGGTGCTCGTCCGGGACGTCGTCGGCGAGGTCACCGGGGTGCCGGTCGACCGGGTCGGTGTGGACGGGTGCGGCGCACCGCTGCTGTCGACGACGGTGCGCGGCCTGGCGCGGGCGTTCGGCCGGATCGCCGCGGCGCCGCGCCGCGACCGGGGCTCGGACCTCGCGCGGGTCGCCGTCGCGATGGGCGCGCGGCCGGACCTCGTCGGCGGCCCCGGCCGTGACGTCTCCGCGTTCCTCGCCGCGGTGCCGGGACTGGTCGCGAAGGACGGTGCCGAGGGGGTCTACGCCGCCGGGCTGCCCGACGGCTCCTCGGTGGCGTTCAAGGTGTCCGACGGCGGTGCACGGCCGCGCGCGGCGATCCTGGCGGCGGCGCTCGAGCTGCTGCTCGCGCCCCGCGGGGGCGCGGACGCCGCCGGGTCAGGGCTCGTTGCGAACCTCGCCGCCGTGCGCGCAGCGGGCCGGACGCCCGTGCTCGGTCACGGTGAGCCCGTCGGCGAGGTCGTCGCGGTGCTCGACGCGCCCGGCGCGGGGCCGGTCGTGGGGCTGGTCGCCGGGCCGGTCGCGGGGCCGGTCGCGGGGGCCGCGGGATGAGGGCCGCGGGATGAGAGCCGTGGTGCAGCGCGTCACCCGGGCGGCCGTCCGGGTGGACGGCGTCGTCGTCGGCGCGATCGAGGGGCCGGGCCTGCTGGTGCTCGTCGGGGCGACCCACGACGACGGCCCGGCGCAGGTCGAGCTCGTCGCACGCAAGGTCGCCGACCTGCGCATCCTGCGCGACGAGCAGTCGGCGCTCGACGCGGGGGCACCCGTGCTCGTGGTCTCGCAGTTCACGCTCTACGCCGACGTCCGCAAGGGTCGCCGCCCGACGTGGAACGCCGCGGCGCCCGGCCCGGTCGCCGAGCCCCTGGTCGACGCCGTCGTCGCGGCGCTGCGCGCCCGCGGGCTGCGGGTCGAGACGGGGGTCTTCGGCGCGGACATGGCCGTCGAGCTCGTCAACGACGGCCCGGTGACGATCCTCCTCGAGGCCTGAGCGCACGCGGTCCTGGAACGGATCCGCCCGCCGGGGGCACCGATCGGTGCCAGGACCTGGCGCTGGGGCATGCTGGTGGTGTGCTCATCGAGGTGGTGCTCGGGGACCTCACCACGCAGCGGGTCGACGCGATCGTCAACGCCGCGAACTCCTCGCTGCTCGGCGGGGGCGGGGTGGATGGCGCGATCCACGCCGCCGCCGGGCCGGAGCTGCTCGCCGCGTGCCGCGCGCTGCGGCGCACCCCGCCGCCGGACGGGCTTCCGGACGGGCTGCCCGTCGGCCGTGCGGTCGCCACCACGGCCGGGCGGCTGCCGTGCCGGTGGGTGGTCCACACGGTCGGCCCCGACCGGCACGCCGGCCAGACCGACCCGGCCCTCCTCGCGTCGTGCTTCACCGCATCGCTCGACCTCGCCGCCACGCTGCCCGCGCGGTCGGTCGCCTTCCCCGCCGTGAGCGGCGGGGCCTACGGCTGGGCGATGGGCGACGTCGCGCGGATCGCCGTCGGTGCCGTGCGCGCGTGGGGCGCCACGCACCCGGACGGCCCCGTCGACCTCGTGCGCTTCGTGCTCGTCTCCCCGGCGGCCGTCGGACGGTTCACGGCGGCGCTCGCCGCGCCGTGACCGGATGCCGTGCGGCCGGGTCCGGGACAGACTGGGCCGTCCGCCGTCGCCGTGAGGGAGCCGAGTGCCATGCAGACCATCAGCCCGTTCCTGTGGTTCGACGACCAGGCAGAGCAGGCGGCGGAGCTCTACGTCTCGCTGTTCCCTGACTCGCGCATCGTGTCCGTCTCGCGCTACCCCGAGGGCTCACCCGGCCCGGTGGGTCAGGCGATGTCGGTGACCTTCGAGCTCGACGGGCTGGGGCTCCAGGCGCTCAACGGCGGGCCGGCGTTCACGTTCACCGAGGCGATCTCGCTGCTCGTCCGGGTGGAGACGCAGGAGGAGATCGACCGGTTGTGGGACGCGCTCACGGCCGACGGCGGCGAGCCCGGCCAGTGCGGCTGGCTCAAGGACCGCTGGGGGCTGTCCTGGCAGATCGTCCCGCCGGTGCTCTTCGAGCTGCTCGCCGACCCCGACCCCGAGCGCGCCGGCCGTGCCATGCAGGCCATGCTCACCATGGGCAGGCTCGACATCGCCGCGCTGCGGGCCGCGGCGGACGGCTGAGCGTCAGCCCGCGAGCCCCAGCAGGGCCGCGAGCGTCCGGCTGAGCGTCAGCCCGCGAGCCCCAGCAGGGCCGCGAGCGTCCGGCTGACGCCGCGCTCGTCGTTCGACGGCGCCCGGTGCCGCGCCACGGCGAGCACGTCGGGGTGCGCGTTGGCCATCGCGAACGACATGCCGGCCGCCGTGAGCATCTGCGTGTCGTTGAGGTAGTCGCCGAACGCCGCGGTCTGCTCGGGGGTGATGCCGAGCAGCTCCTGGACGCGCCGCAGCCCCGATCCCTTGTCGGCGGTGCTGCTCATGACGTCGACCCAGTGCGCCCCGGAGACGACGACCTGCCGGGCCGGCCGCAGGTGGACGAGGGCCGGAAGCGTGGTCTCCTGCGCGACGCCGTCGTCGTACACCGCGACCTTGAGCACGTCGTCCTGCACCGCGAGGAGGTCCTCGACCACCTCGAGCCGGGCGTAGTACCGGTCCGCCTCGGCGACGAACCACGGGTCCGCCCGCTCGATGTACGCCGAGCGCGTACCGCACAGCACGGCGCCGGCCGGCACGCCACGAGCCGCCAGCGTGCGGACCGTGGTGACGACGTCGTGCGCGACCGACAGGTCCAGCAGGTCGGTGCTCTCGGTACGGCCGTCGAGGACCACCTGGGTGCCGTTCTCGGCGATGTACACCAGCTCGACGTCGGCGTCGGCGAACTGCCGCTCGAGCGTGGCGTACTGGCGGCCGCTGGCGGGGCACACGACGATCCCGCGCCGGCGCAGCTCCGGCAGCAACGGCCAGAACCCGGCGTCGACCTCGTGGTCGGAGTCGAGCAGCGTCCCGTCCATGTCGACGGCGACGAGCCGTAGCCCGGCGGCTTGAGCGGCGGGCGGCAGGTCGAGGGACAGGTCGAGGGGCGGGCCGGGCGGCGGGCCGAGCGGCGGGCCGGGCGGCGGGCCGAGCGGCACAGCGGGGCGAGCGGGATCTGCGGTCGTCACGGGACGAGTCTCCCGCACCCCCCGGCAGCCCGCCCCCGCCCCGCCCCCCCGGCCCGCCATGCCCCCCGCCCCGTACCCGCCCCGCCCCCCGGCCCG
>NZ_DAORSQ010000054.1:0-18682 GCF_035443605.1 Actinotalea sp.
GAGATCGCGTCGGCTACCGCGGCCCGGGCTCGGCCGGCGGCCAGAGCCGTCGTCCAGGTCGTGAGCCCACCCGGGTCCGGCGCTCGCCCGAAGAGGTCGTCATAGACCGAGATCACGTAGTTCTCGATCGCCGGATCGGGCGCGGCCATGGCCGGCCCGGGCGCAACGGCGAGCAGAAGACCACCGACGACGAGCGTGATGGCCGGGCGGACGATCCGCACGTGAAACCCCCTGTGAGTCCTGGCTGCCCCCGAATCTAGGACACAGAGCCTGCGGGCGTGCGCTGTTTCGTGGCGTGCACCGCACCGCCACGGGGGACCCGGTGCCAGCGAGCGTCGGTTCGTCACTCCGTCGCCCGCGCCATGCACCTGTGCGGCCGGGGGCACGGCGTCCCGCCCGAGCGCACCCGGTCGGAGAACCCGCCCCCTCAGGCGCGGGTGACGAGCCAGAGCACGCTCGTGCCGCGCTCGGCGGTCACCTCGACGCTCAGCCCTGGCAGCTCGGCGGCGGCGGACGCCAGGGCGCCCACCGTCGCCGGGAGCTGCTCGTCGCGGTGCAGCAGGTGCCCGGTGAGCAGGCCTCGGGTGTGCTTGGCCTCGTGCGAGACGACGGTCCGCCGCCCGTCGCGCTCCCGCATCACCCGCACGGCGACCCGGTGGGCGCCGACGGGGGGCGTCCAGGCCGCCTGGTAGGCGGCGGAGCGGCAGTCGACCACGAGGCCGCCGTCTGCCACCGTGTCGAGCTCCGCCGCCAGCGGCCGTCGCCAGTACGCGGCGAGCGGGCCGACGCCGGGCAGGTCCGTGCCCATGGACAACCGGTAGGCCGGCACACGGTCGCGCGGCGCGAGCACGCCCCACAGGGCCGAGACGGTCCGCACCGAGCGCTGCGCCCGGCGCAGGGCCGTGCCGTGCAGGTCGGCGAACCCGGCCGCGGCGTAGAGCACCCCGGTGTAGACCGAGCGCGCCTCGGCAGTGGGGGAGCGGAGCAGAGCGAGGTTGCGGCTGACGTCGCCGGCGGCCCGGGCGCCGACCCCGAGCACGGCCGCGGCGTCGGGCCGGGCGCTGGCGCGGACCAGCGCATCGAGCACGGTCCGGCGGCTCGCGGTCAGCCCTGGATGGCTCAGCACCGCCAGGTCGAGCGGTCCACCGGAGGTGGGTGCCGTCTTGCCCTCGGAGGGCGGCAGCAGCAGGAGCACGCCCCGACTCTAGGGCGACGGTGCCCGCGCCGCGGCCGTCGGCCAGGGGGACTACCCTGGTCGAACGGATGAGTCGGCCAGGCGGTCGCGTCGGGGGTGGGCAACCACACCCGCCGAGGAACGTCCGGGCTCCGTAGAGCAAGGTGGTGGGTAACACCCACCCGGGGTGACCCGCGGGACAGTGCCACAGAGAACAGACCGCCGCGACGGTCCGGACCTGGTCCGGGACGGCGCGGTAAGGGTGAAACGGTGGTGTAAGAGACCACCAGCGCACCGGGCGACCGGTGCGGCTCGGTAAACCCCACCTGGAGCAAGACCAGACAGGGAGCGTTCGAGGGCTGCTCGCCCGAGCTCCCGGGTAGGTCGCTGGAGGCGTGCGGCAACGTACGTCGTAGAGGGATGGCCGCCACCCGCGCGGGGGCAACCGCGCGCGGGGACAGAACCCGGCGTACCGGCCGACTCATCCGCCCTCACCCGGCACCCGGCACACCGGCACCCGGGCGACGCTGCGGCTCAGGTGCCACCCTCGATGGCGATCCGGATCGCCTCGAGCCACGCTGTGTCCGGGTCGAGGTAGCCCCCGCCGCGCGGGGTCGCCCTACCCTCGGCGTCGACCCGGTAGACGATCGGCTGCGCCGTCGGAAGGTTGAGGTCCTCGAGCTCGGCGTCGTCGAGGTCGTCCACCACGGCGCACAGCGCGCGCAGCGAGTTGCCGTGCCCGATGACCAGCACGGTGGCACCGTGCCGCAGCTCGGGCAGCAGACGGCCCGGCCACAGCGGGCGCACGCGGCGCACGACGTCGTCCAGCGACTCACCGCTGCCGGGCAGGCCGGCGGTCTGCGGGTCGGTCGGGTCCTCGTCGACGTGGACCAGGCCGAGCCCGGCGCGCTGGTCCGGCGCGAGCCCGGGCGGCCGACCGTGCCGCGTGCGCCGCCAGTCGAAGTACACCTCGGGCCCGAACCGCGCCCTGACCTCCGTCTTGGGCATGCCCATGAGCAGGCCGTAGTCGCGCTCGTTGAGGCGCCAGGTCTCGACCACCGGCGGTGCGGGACGCTCCCGGGCCAGGACGGGCAGCATCGCCGACGCGGTGCGCCTGGCCCGGAGCATGCGCGAGGTGAGCACGAGGTCGGGGAGGAGCCCGGCGTCGACGAGGGCCTCCGCAGCGCGGCGGGACTGCTCGAGGCCGCGCTCCGACAGGTCCACGTCGCGCGAGCCGGTGAACGTCCCCGCGGCGTTGGCGGTGGACTCGCCGTGGCGCAGCAGGACGAGGCTGCCCGAGCCCGCCATGACGCCCACCGCCCTTCCCCGCCCGTCCAGCCTGCCACGCGTCCGGACGCGCCGCGGGGACCTTCAGCGCCCTCGCTGGGCATGATGCGCCTCGGCCTGCTCGGGGTCCGCGAGGCGCGGGTCGTCCGGGTGGGTCCCGGAGGCCAGTGCGTCGAGGTAGGCGCGGTCGGCCACGAGCCGCGCCCGCAGCCCCGAGGCGTCGCAGACCGTGCCGTGCCCGGGTACGAGGACGCGCACGTCCGCACACGCGGCGGCGAGGACGTCGAGGCCGCTGCGGTAGTCGCCCAGCGGGTGGTCGGCCTCTGCGGGGTCCGCCAGCAGCGGGATCTCCCGGTCGGACAGCGCGTCCCCCGCGAGCAGCACGCCGGCGCCCGGCAGCAGCAGTGCGGCGCTGCCGGCGCAGTGTCCCGGGTAGGGCACGACGACGGCGCGGGGCCCGTCCCAGGGCAGGTCGCCCGCGTCGACGGGCGTCAGCCGGCCCGTGAGCGCGTGGTCGTGCCCCGGCGCGACGGCGTCCGCGTCGGCGACCAGTGCCTCGTGGGTCCGCGCTGCCACCTCGACGGCACGTGCGGTCGCCCAGCGCGGGACGTCCCCGAGGGCGGTGCTCCAGAGCACGTGGTCCCAGTGCGGGTGGGTGGCGAAGCCGGCCACGACCCGCCAGCCGTGCGCCGCCACCTCCGCGGCGAGCCCCGTCAGCTCGGCGGGCGTGACATTGGGGTCGACGACGAGGCACGTGCCGTCGTCTGCCACGACGAGCGTCGTCACCGAGGACCAGGTCCCTGCGGTCGCGGTCCACACCCCGGGCGCCACGCGGACCAGGCGGCACGCGTGCGGCCTCGGGGCGGTGCCGGCCGAAGGACCAGCCGTCCCCACGGAAGGCCCGGCGGTCCCGCCCGCCGGGGCTTCGGCGTGGGTGTCGGACGCCGGGGCCCGGCGCAGGACCACGCCGGTCTCCAGGTCGAGCTCCCACTCGGGGTCGGCGTCGCCGGGCTGGACCAGGTCGTGGCGCTGCCGCTCGGACTCCTCGTGCAGGTGGCGCACGCTGGGTGCCAGTCCCGCGACCAGCTCACCGAACGCTCCGGCACCACCGCCCGAGGTCGGCCGCGGGGTGCGGCGCCGCACCCCGCGGTCCGACCGGCCGAAGCGGGCGACGAGCCGGTCGACGACGACGAGCAGCGCGACACCCGCCAGCACGGCCCAGACCCAGCCCGGCATGCCTGTCCCGTCCGCGCCGACGTGTCCGCGTCAGTCCAGGACCGTGCCCCGGGCGGCCAGCGCGGCGGCCCCGACGATCCCGGCCGCGTTGCGCAGCTCGGCAGGGACGATCGGCGTGCGCAGGTCGAGCAGCGGGAGGAACTTCTCGTGCTTCTTGCTCACGCCGCCGCCCACGACGATGAGGTCGGGCCAGAAGAGGTCCTCGACGACCCGGAAGTACGTCTGCAGGCGCTCGGCCCAGCGCTCCCAGGACAGCGCGTCGCGCTCGCGCGCGCTGTCCGCCGCGCGGCTCTCGGCGTCGTGCCCGTCGACCTGGAGGTGACCGAGCTCCGTGTTGGGCACCAGCACGCCGTCGACCACGAGGCACGAGCCGATCCCGGTGCCGAGGGTCACGACGAGCACCACCCCCGCGACCCCACGCGCGGCGCCGTACAGCGTCTCGGCGTAGCCGGCCGCGTCGGCGTCGTTGACCGCCAGCACGTGCCGACCCGTTGCCTGCGCGACGACGGCAGCGACGTCCGTGCCGATCCACGAGTCGTCGACGTTGGCTGCGCTGCGGGCCACGCCGTGCTGGATGACGGCAGGGAAGGTGACGCCGACCGGGAGGTCGTGCGGCAGGTCGAACGAGTCGACGAGCTCGGCGACCGTCGCGGCGACGGCCCGCGGGGTGGACGGCTGCGGGGTCGGGATGCGCACGCGGTCGCTGCTGAACGCCCCCGTCCGCAGGTCGACGGGGGCACCCTTGATGCCGCTGCCGCCGATGTCGATGCCGAAGGCGGCCGTGGGGTGGTGGGGGGCGTGCGCGGTGGTGGTCATGGCAGGGTCAGGATCTCCGCTCCGGTCTCGGTCACGACGAGGGTGTGCTCGAACTGCGCGCTGCGGCGACGATCGGCGGTGACGACGGTCCAGCCGTCGTCCCACATCGTCCAGTCCGGGGTGCCGAGGTTGAGCATCGGCTCGATGGTGAAGACCATCCCCGCCTCGATGACGGTGTCGTGGTGCGGCGCCGCGTCGTAGTGCGGCACCACGAGGCCCGAGTGGAACGTCTCGCCGACCCCGTGCCCCGTGAAGTCGCGCACCACGCCGTACCCGAAGCGCGTGGCGAACTTCTCGATGACGCGGCCGATGACGTTGATCTCGCGGCCGGGCATGACGGCCCTGATGCCGCGCATCATCGCCTCGTGCGTGCGCTCGACGAGCAGCCGCGACTCCT
Organism: Actinotalea sp.; assembly: GCF_035443605.1. Taxonomy (NCBI): domain Bacteria; kingdom Bacillati; phylum Actinomycetota; class Actinomycetes; order Micrococcales; family Cellulomonadaceae; genus Actinotalea; species Actinotalea sp. Next base: position 4,911 of record NZ_DAORSQ010000054.1, read on the forward strand.
CGTCGACGTCCCCGACGAGGAACGTCGCGTTGGTGTCGCCGTGCATCTGCTCGATGTAGGCCGTGAGGTCGACGTTGACGATGTCACCGTCGCGCAGGACCGTCGAGTCGGGGACGCCGTGGCAGATGACCTCGTTCACCGAGGTGCACAGGGACTTGAGGAACGGTGCCTGGCGCGGGTGCGGCTGGTAGCGCAGGGTCGAGGGGTAGGCGCCGTGGTCGCACAGGAACTCGTGCCCGATCCGGTCCAGCTCGTCGGTCGTCACGCCCGGGGCCACCGCGCGGCCCACCTCGGCGAGCCCCTGGGCCGCGATCCGCGACGCCGTGCGGATGCGCTCGATCGCCTCGGCGCTCTTGACCTCCGAGCCGGTGAACGGCAGCTCGCGGTCCTTGCCCACGTACTCGGGACGCTCGACGGACGCCGGGACGGTGCGGACGGGGCTGAGGTGTCCGGGCACCAGGGTGCCCAGCGGGGCGCGCGACGTCGGCATGACTGGCAGTGTACGGAGCACGGGGGTGACGACGGCGACCGGCACGGCGCCGGTGCGCTGCCGATCGGGACGAGGAGTGACGATGGACGAGCCGGCCGGGCACGACGACGCCGCGGAGCAGTTCTGGTTCAACCCCGCCACCCGGCAGGTCGAACGCGGGCGGCAGAGCCCGTGGACCACCCGGATGGGGCCCTACCCGACGCGGGAGGCGGCCGCGCGCGCGCTGGACCTCGCGCAGGGCCGCAGCGCGGAGTGGGACGAGGCGGACCGCGCGTGGCGCGGCGAGGACTGAGCGAGCCTCAGCCCGCGTCCCCCGACCCCGCCGGGACCAGGACCACCTCGAGCACCCGGTGGTCCGTCCCGGCCGGCGGGTCGAGCACGGCGACCCGCAGCACGGCCCACGCCTCTGGGTCGGCGAGGACGTGGTCGATGGGCGTGCCCAGCACGCGGGGCAGCGTTGCCGGCCAGGTGCCGAGCCCGGCGGCGCCGGCGACCTGGGCGGCGTCCACGCAGCCGGAGGCGCCCAGCGCGTCGAACGCCGGGTGGTCCAGCGAGCTGTTGAGGTCCCCGGCGACGATCGCGCCAGGGCTCGCGCCGCAGCCGGCCACCACCGCGGGCCCCTCGGTGCGCCAGGCCGACATCCAGCCCGGCACGGGCGCGACCGTGTGCACCGCCGTGATCGCGGGCCCGCCGCCGGTGGTGGGCACGGCGGTGAAGCCCGCGCGCAGCGTCGGCAGGTCGGCCGCCCAGCGGTACTCGCCGAGGCTCCGGTCCACGAGCAGGGCCGTCGCACCCGTCACGTCGGCGCCCGCGGCCACCCGCCCCAGGGCCTGCAGGTCCCGGCCGTCCGCCGTGGCGAGCCGCACGACCTCCGCTGCCGTCTCCGGCCAGGTCTCCGGCAGCGCCACGACGTCGGCCCCGCGCTCGGCCACGAGCCCGGCGAGGTCGCGGGCCGAGACGCCGCCCTGGGTGTTCGCGACGAGCACCACGACGGACCCCTCGGGCCGCTGCGCCGCCGTGAGCGCTGCCGGCTCGGCGCCGGTGAGGCCGCGGTCGGCCAGGACGGCCACCTGGACGCCGGCCGCGAGCACGAGCACCGCTGCGGGGATCGCGAGGTGTCGTCGCCACGGTCCCGCGACGAGCACGACCGCCACCGTGAGCAGGCCCACCGCCACGAGCCCCCGCAGGGCCACGAGGTGGGCGACCACCGACCACCCGTGCACGCCGAGCAGCCGGGGGGCGCTCAGGGCGACGAGGAGGAGCGCGAGGACGAGCCCGCAGACGAGCAGGGCCAGGGTCGACACAGCGCCGCCGGGACGGCCGACGACCCGGGGGCTCACTCCGCGAAGCTGTGCTCTGGTCCGGGGAACTCCCCGGATCGCACCTCGTCGTTGTAGGCGCTCGCGGCGTCGATGAGCGCGGTGCGCAGCTGGCCGTAGCGCTTGGCGAACCGCGGCGACCAGTCGCCCAGCCCGGCCATGTCCGGCCAGACGAGCACCTGCCCGTCGCAGTGCGGGCCCGCGCCGATGCCGATGGTCGGCACGGCGAGGATCTCGGTGACCCGGGCCGCGAGCGGGGCGGGGACCATCTCGAGCACGATCGCGAAGGCGCCGGCCTCCTGCAGCGCGAGCGCGTCGGCGCACAACGCCTCGGCGGCCTCCTCGCCGCGACCCTGGACGCGCTTGCCGCCGAGCACGTTCTCCGACTGCGGGGTGAAGCCGAGGTGGCCCATGACGGGGATGCCCGTCGAGGTCAGCAGGTGGACGTGCTCGGCCACCCGCCGGCCGCCCTCGAACTTCACGGCGTGCGCGCCGGACTCCTTGAGCATGCGCACCGACGACGCGTGCGCGATGAGCGGCGACGCCTCGTAGGAGCCGAACGGCAGGTCCGCCACCACGAGCGCACGGTGGACGGCACCGGCGACGGCCCTGGCGTGGTGGATCATCTCGTCGAGCGTGATGGGCAGCGTGTCGCGGTGGCCGTAGAACGTGTTGGCCAGCGAGTCGCCCACGAGCAGCACGTCGGTGCCCACCTCGTCGAAGATCTGCGCCGTGAGGGCGTCGTAGGCCGTGAGCATCGTGATCCGCTCGCCGCGCTCCTTGGCCTCGCGCAGGTGGTGCACCCGCACGCGCTTGGGCGTCGCTGCGGGTGGGGTGGTGCTGGTCATGTCGTCCCCTTCGGCTCACGCCACCGGCTCGTCACGGGAAGCCTACGGTCCCGCCCGAAGGCGAGCGCGGAGACCTTGGTTCCCGGCGGGTACTGGCGCCGCTTCCACTCGGCGCGGTCCACCAGCGCCAGGACCTTGTCGACCACCGCGGCGTCGAAGCCGCGGGCGAGCAGCTCCTCGCGGCCCTCGGCGTGCTCGACGTAGGCGTCGAGCACCACGTCGAGCAGGTGGTACTCCGGCAGCGAGTCGGTGTCCACCTGCCCGGGCCGCAGCTCGGCGGACGGCGGCTTGGTGATCGATGCCTCGGGGATGGGCGGCACCTCGCCGGCGTCCAGCGCCGCCTGGTTGCGCCACCGCGCGAGCGCCCAGACGCGCGACTTGTCGACGTCCTTGATGGGGGCGAACCCGCCGACGGCGTCGCCGTAGATGGTCGAGTAGCCCACGGCGAGCTCGGACTTGTTGCCGGTGGCGAGCACGAGGTGGCCCTCGACGTTGGAGATCCCCATGAGGATGACGCCGCGCACGCGCGCCTGGAGGTTCTCCCCGGCGATCCCCGGCAGGTCCATCTCGCCCTCGAACGCGTCGACCATCGGGCCGATCGGCTGGACCCGGTAGTCCGCGCCGATCCGCCGCGCGAGGTCCGCGGCGTCGTCGCGCGAGTGGTCCGACGAGTGCCGCGACGGCATCGACACGCCGACGACGCTGGTCCCGCCGAGCGCGTCGGCCGAGATCGCGGCCACGAGGGCCGAGTCGATCCCGCCGGACAGGCCGAGCACCACCGAGGTGAAGCCGTTCTTCGTCGCGTAGCCGCGCAGGCCGGTGACCAGGGCCGCGTAGACCTCGGCGTCCGGGTCCATCGCGGGGGCGAGCACGCCGGGCGACGCGGCGACGCCGTCGTCGGGCAGGTCCCAGACGAGCAGGTGCTCGACGAACTGCGGGGCGCCGGCCAGCGCGGTGCCGTCGGCGCCCACGACGAACGAGCCGCCGTCGAACACGAGGTCGTCCTGGCCGCCGACCATGTTGACGTAGACCACCGGGGCGCCCACCTCGCGGGCCCGGCGCGCCGCGAGCTCAGCGCGCACGTGGCCCTTGCCCTCCTCGTACGGCGAGCCGTTGAGCACCACGAGCAGGTCGATCCCGGCCTCGTCCATGAGGCTGACGGGCCCGCCGTCCTGCCAGATGTCCTCGCAGATGACGAGGCCCAGCCGACGGCCATCGACCTCGACGACGCACTGGTCCTGGCCCGGGCTGAAGATCCGGAACTCGTCGAAGACGCCGTAGTTGGGCAGGTGGTGCTTGTCGTAGGTCGCGACCACGCCGCCGCGGTGCACGACGACCGCGCGGTTGGTCGCGCGGCCGGTCGCGCTGCGGCCCAGGGTGCCCAGCAGCACGACGAGCTCGCCCAGCCCGCGTTCGACCAGCGTCGCCGCGACGTGCTCGACGGTGCTGTCCGCCGCGCGGGCGAACGAGTCGCGCAGGGCCAGGTCCTCGATGGGGTAGCCAGTGACCGTCATCTCGGGGAACGCGACGACGGCCGCGCCCTGCTCGGCGGCGGCGGCGCACCACGCCAGGACGGTGGTGGCGTTGCCGGCCAGGTCACCCACGCAGGTGTCGATCTGGGCCAGCGCGATCCTCAGCGGCATGGCGCCCACCCTAGCGGCGGGGCGTGTGCGGGGCCCTCGCCCGCGTGGGGCAGGATGGGCCCATGGACAGGCAGCAGGACTTCGTTCTCCGCACGGTCGAGGAGCGGGACATCCGCTTCATCCGGCTGTGGTTTACCGACGTGCTCGGGATGCTCAAGTCGGTGGCGATCGCCCCGGCAGAGCTCGAGTCGGCCTTCTCCGAGGGCATCGGCTTCGACGGCAGCGCCATCGAGGGGCTGACCCGGGTCTACGAGGCGGACATGCTCGCCCAGCCCGACCCGTCGACCTTCCAGGTGCTGCCGTGGCGCGGGGACCGGCACGGCACGGCCCGGATGTTCTGCGACATCCTCACGCCGGACGGCCAGCCGTCCCTCGCCGACTCCCGGCACGTGCTCAAGCGCGCCCTGGAGCGGGCGAGCGAGAAGGGCTTCACCTTCTACACGCACCCCGAGGTCGAGTTCTACCTCTTCGAGTCCCCGGCCGAGCCGGACCTGCCGCTGGTCCCCGTCGACGCCGGCGGCTACTTCGACCACGTGCCGCGCGGCACGGGTCACGACTTCCGCCGTGCGGCGATCACCATGCTCGAGTCGATGGGCATCTCGGTCGAGTTCTCCCACCACGAGGCCGGCCCGGGCCAGAACGAGATCGACCTGCGCTACGCCGACGCCCTGACGACGGCGGACAACATCATGACCTTCCGCACGGTGGTCAAGGAGGTGGCGCTGGAGCAGGGGCTGTTCGCGTCCTTCATGCCCAAGCCGCTCGCGGAGCACCCCGGCTCGGGCATGCACACCCACCTGTCGCTCTTCGAGGGCGACCGCAACGCGTTCTACGAGCCCGGCGCCCCCATGGAGCTGTCCACCACGGCGCGCCAGTTCATCGCGGGCCTGCTGCGGCACGCCGCGGAGATCACGGCGATCACCAACCAGTACGTCAACTCCTACAAGCGGCTGTGGGGCGGGGCCGAGGCGCCGTCGTACGTCTGCTGGGGGCACAACAACCGCTCGGCCCTCGTGCGCGTGCCGATGTACAAGCCGGGCAAGGGCAACTCCAGCCGGGTCGAGTACCGCGGGGTCGACTCCGCCACCAACCCGTACCTCGCGTACGCGCTGCTGCTGGCCGCCGGCCTCAAGGGCATCGAGGAGGGCTACGAGCTGCCGGACGGCGCCGAGGACGACGTCTGGGAGCTCACCGACGCCGAGCGCCGCTCGCTGGGCATCCAGCCGCTCCCGTCCTCGCTCGAGCAGGCCATCGAGATCATGGAGCGGTCAGAGCTCGTCGCCGAGACCCTCGGTGAGCACGTGTTCGACTTCGTCCTGCGCAACAAGCGTGCGGAGTGGGCCGCGTACCGCTCGCAGGTCACGCCGTTCGAGCTGAAGCGGTACCTGCCGGTCCTGTGAGCAGCGAGTCGGGGGCGCCGGACGCGAGGGCACGCCGGGCCACGACCCTGCGGTCCACCCTGACCCGGCTGGGCTTCACCGATGCCGAGCGCTCCATCGACGTCCTCGCGGACCGCGACCTGTTCGCGCTGCTGGGGCCGTTCGCGGAGTCCGCCCCGCTGCTCGCCGCGCTGGGCGCGGTCGCGGCGCCGGACGACGCGCTGGCGGCCCTCAGCCGGCTCGCGACGGCCGTCATCGGCACGCCGCACGCCGACGTGCTCACCCGCGCTGCCCTGGCGGCCGGCGAGCCCCGCGACCGGCTGCTCGCCGTGCTCGGTGCCTCGACGGCCCTCGCCGACCACCTGTGCCGCCACCCCGAGGACCTCGCCGCCCTGGCCGAGCCGTCGCCGATCGGCGCGGACGCCAGGACCGTGCGCGGCGAGCTGCTCGCCGCCGTGGGCGCGGATGCGGCGGCGACGGCACCGGTCGCGACCGTCACCGGTGCGGACGGCATCGACGCGATGCGGCGCGCCTACCGGCGCCGGCTGCTGCGGGTCGCCGCGGTGGACCTCGACTCCGACGAGCCGCTGTCGCTGCTGCCCGCCGTCGGGGCCGCGCTGGCGGACCTCGCCGCGGCCGCGCTCGAGTCGGGCCTCGCCCTGGCCCGAGCCGACCAGGTGGACCACGGTCTCGGGGTCCGCATGGCGGTGCTCGGGATGGGCAAGTGCGGCGGCCGAGAGCTCAACTACGTCAGCGACGTCGACGTCATCTACGTCGCCGAGCCGGCGGACGGCGTCGAGGAGCAGGCCGCGCTGGCGTGCGCCACGCGCCTGGCCACGGGCATGGCCAGGGCGTGCTCCGCGACGTCGGGCGAGCCGGCGCTCTGGCCGGTCGACGCAGCGTTGCGCCCCGAGGGCAAGAGCGGCCCGCTCGTGCGCACCGTGGCGAGCCACGTCTCGTACTACGAGCGCTGGGCCAAGACCTGGGAGTTCCAGGCGCTGCTCAAGGCCCGCGTCGTCGCCGGCGACCACGCGGTCGGGGCCGCGTACCTCGACGCGCTCTCGCCGATGGTCTGGACGGCCGTCGAGCGGGAGAACTTCGTCGAGGACTCCCAGGCGATGCGTCGCCGCGTCGAGGAGCACGTCCCCGCGGCCGAGGCGGGGCGCCAGCTCAAGCTCGGCGTCGGCGGGCTGCGCGACGTCGAGTTCACCGTCCAGCTGCTCCAGCTGGTGCACGGTCGCTCGGACGAGTCGATCCGCAGCCCGAACACGCTGACCGCGCTGGCCGCGCTCGCCGCCGGCGGCTACGTCGGTCGGGACCACGCCGGGCGGCTGGCCGTGTGCTATCGGCTGCTGCGCGTGCTCGAGCACCGGATCCAGCTCCACCGGCTGCTCCGCACGCACCTCATGCCCACCACCGAGCCGGAGCTGCGGCGCCTCGCGCGCTCCTCCGGCCTGCGGCCGGGCACGGCACAGGAGGTCACCGAGCGCTGGCGCACCGTGCGCCGTGACGTCCGCCACCTGCACGAGGAGCTCTTCTACCGGCCGCTGCTGCCGGCCACCGCGAGCCTGTCGCGCGAGGAGGTCGCGCTGGCGCCGGAGGCCGCGCGGGCGCGACTGGCGGCCATCGGCTACCGCGACCCGGCCGGGTCGATGCGGCACATCGTGGCGCTCACCGAGGGGGTCAGCCGCCGGGCCGCGATCCAGCGTCAGCTGCTGCCGGTGCTGCTGGGCTGGTTCGCCGAGGGCACCGACCCGGACGCCGGCCTGCTGGCCTTCCGGCGGCTCTCGGACGAGCTCGGCGCGACGCACTGGTACCTCAAGCTGCTCCGCGACTCGGGGGTGGCCGCACGGCGGCTGGCCCAGCTGCTCTCGACCTCGCGGTACGTCGCCGACGCGCTGGCCCGCTCCACCGAGTCCGTGACCTGGCTCGACGACGACGACGAGCTCGTCCCGCGCGATCGCGCCCGGCTCGACGTCGAGGCCGACGCCCTGCTGACCCGGCGCGACGACGCCGTCCTGGCCGCCACGGTGCTGCGCGCGCTGCGCCGCCGCGAGACGGCGCGCACGGCGGTCGCCGAGGTGCTCGGCACGAGCACCGTCACGGCGGCCTCCGGATCGCTGACCGCCGCTGCGGAGGTGCTGCTGGCCGGTGGGCTGCGGATCGCTGAGTACGAGGCGCGGCACGGCGTCCACGGCACGCTGACACGGATGTCCGTCGTCGCGATGGGCCGGTTGGGCGGGCGCGAGCTCGGCTACGGCTCCGACGCGGACGTGCTCTTCGTGCACGAGCCGCTGCCGGGTGTCGACGAGGCCGTGGCCCAGGCGCAGGCCGTAGCGATCGCAGCCCGCGTGCGCTCGCTGCTGGGCGACGTCGGCTCCGAGCCGTCGCTCGAGGTCGATGCCGATCTGCGCCCCGAGGGCCGCAACGGCCCGCTGGTCCGCACCCTGGCGTCGTACGGCGAGTACTACCAGAGGTGGTCGGCGCCGTGGGAGAGCCAGGCGCTGCTGCGGGCGCGACCGGTCGCGGGCGACGCGGGGCTGGGCGCGCGGTTCGTCGCACTCGTCGACCCGCTGCGCTACCCGGCCGGCGGCGCCGAGGCGCACGTGGTCCGCGAGGTGCGCCGGCTCAAGGCGCGGATGGAGGCCGAGCGGCTGCCGCGCGGCGTCGACCCGTCCCGGCACCTCAAGCTGGGTCGGGGCGGGCTGTCCGACGTGGAGTGGACCGCCCAGCTGCTCCAGCTCCAGCACGGCTTCGAGGTCGAGGGCCTGCGGACCACGTCCACCCTGGGCGCGCTCGCGGCGGCCCGCGACGCCGGCCTGCTCGACGAGGCGGACGAGGAGACCCTGCGCGAGGCATGGGTGCTGGCCTCGCGGCTGAGGGACGCGCTGGTGCTCTGGACCGGACGGGTGGGCGGCGCGGGGGCGGACGTGCTGCCCCACGACCGCATCGCGCTCGCGGGTCTCGCCCGTCTCGTCGGCCTGCCGCCGGGCTCAGCCGGTGAGCTCGAGGAGGCCTACCTGCGGTCCGGGCGGCGTGCCCGCGCGGTCGTGGAGCGTGTCTTCTACGCCTGAGGGCGCAGGCCCAGCCGCCGGCCCTCGATCGCGGGGCACGCGCTGGTGACCAGTGTCACACCGGCCGCCCGGGCGCGCGCCTCCGCGGCGCCGTCGTGCACCCCCAGCTGGAGCCAGATGGCGGGGACGCCGAGCGCGACCGCCTCGTCGATCACCGCGCCGGCGAGCGAGGAGTTGACGAACACATCGACCACGTCGATGCGCCCGGGCACCTGCGCGAGCGTCCGGTGGCCCGGCGCGCCGTGCACGGTGGCGGCGGACGGGTGCACGGGGACGATCTCGTGGCCGAGGTCCTGCAGGTAGGCGGCCACCCCGTAGGCGGCGCGCGCGGTGTTGGTCGACAGCCCGACGACGGCCCACCGGCCGGGGGTGCGCAGCAGGCGTTCGACAGGGGGCATCGCGGTGCTCACGGGTCCAGCGAACCACAGGCGCGCCCCCCGCCGCTGCCCGCCGCGGACTCGTGCGTCTCTCGGTCGAGTGGCGACCGGGAACCGCAGGACGCCGGGTGGGGAGGGGGAGCGGGGCTCAGGGGGTCAGCGCTGGGCCCTGACGTAGTACTCCTCGCTCGCGACGATGCCGCCGATGATGGCCTCCGTGCGCGTCCCGGCCTGGATCGCCGCGACCCAGGACTGTCGCCCCGACGGGTCGAGGTCGCGGCCCAGGAGGTGCAGGTAGTAGCCGTTGACGACCGTCGCGAGCCGCTCGGTCGAGAGGAGGAAGCCCATGGCGACGGAGCCTCGGTCATGGCCGGCCGCCAGGTGCTCGAGCCAGCCGAGGACCTCGCCGTCTGCTGCCTCGCGCTGCAGCACGTGCCGGTACAGCTGCCGCACCCAGGCGTCGTCCGTCCCTCCCGACTGGTCGTAGTACTCCTGGGAGGCCAGGAAGCCGGCTTCCATCCGCTGGATCGTCATCCCCTCGTTCATCGCCGCGAGCCAGAAGCCGCTGCCACCTGCCTCGGGCTCGCGGCCGAGGAACTCGACGTAGGAGCCGCGGATCAGCCCGCTGCGGTACTCAGCCGACGCGGTGATGGAGTTCGCGACGGCACCCCGGGGGGTGCCCGCGGTGAGGGCGAGCGTCCAGGAGGTCAGGCCGGCCGGGTCGGGCTCGCGGGCGAAGAGGTCCCGGTAGACCGCCGAGACGTAGGAGCGGGTGATCGCGGCCGTCGGCAGCGCGACCCCCGTCCACCACGAGGAGCGCTGATAGGCGCCGGCCCAGCTGAGCGAGACGTGCACGTGGTCGGTGTGGGGGACGGGGCCCGTGTAGGGCCGCCAGGCCGCGCTCGCGCTGGAGTTGCTCCAGATCTGCCTGTTCCAGATGACGTGCATCACGCCGAGCCGGCGCGCGTTGTAGCCCACCTTGCCGTCCGGTCCGGGCGCCGTCAGCCACAGCACGAAGCTGTCGGCGGCCGCCTTCTCGGCGGGGTTGTCGACGCTCAGCGCCCAGTCGAGCGCGCGACCCTCCTTGTGCTCGCTCGTGCCGCCGACGGAGCACGCCCGGGTGATCCCCGAGCTGCGGCCGACCCCGTAGTGCGCGAGCAGCAGGGTCATGAGGTACTGCGCCCCGGGCTTGACGGTCGGGTCGCAGGTCGACTGGGGCTGATAGGTGGCGTAGGCGTCGACCGGGTCGGGCGCCGGCGCCGGGGCGGTGGGCCCCGGGGGCGGCTCAGCGGCAAGGGCCGAGCCCGTGCCCGCTCCGAGCAGGGCGAGAGCGAGTGCGAGGGCGGCCCACCCCAGGGACCGGTGGCGCGCGCGGGTCGACGGGTGCATGGGGCTCCGAGCTCGGGACGGCGACGGACGGGGGTCAGCTGATCCCTCACCATCGGCAGCGGAGCGTGACACCTGAAGGCCTCGCCGTCGCTCGGTACCGTCCGGTGACGTGGAAGGTCCGGCACGGAACCCGTGCCGGACCTTCCACATCACGTCCCCGCGGCGCTCAGGGCGCCGGTGGGATCAGCAGTCGTAGTAGAGCTCGAACTCGTGCGGGTGCGGGCGCAGCCGGATCGGGTCGATCTCGTTGGCGCGCTTGAACTCGATCCACGTCTCGATGAGGTCGGGCGTGAAGACGTTGCCCTCGGTGAGGTAGTCGTGGTCGGCCTCGAGCGCGTCGAGCACCTCGCCGAGCGAGCCCGGGACCTGCTGGATCGAGGCGTGCTCCTCGGGGGGCAGCTCGTACAGGTCCTTGTCGACCGGCTCCGGCGGCTCGATCTTGTTCTTGATGCCGTCGAGGCCGGCCATGAGCATGGCCGCGAACGCCAGGTACGGGTTGGACGACGGGTCGGGCACGCGGAACTCGATGCGCTTGGCCTTGGGGTTGGACCCCGTGACGGGCACGCGGATGCAGGCGGAGCGGTTGCGGGCCGAGTAGACGAGGTTGACCGGCGCCTCGAAGCCCGGGACCAGGCGGTGGTAGCTGTTCACGGTCGGGTTGGTGAACGCGAGCAGCGACGGTGCGTGGTGCAGGAGGCCACCGATGTACCAGCGGGCCATGTCGGAAAGGCCCGCGTAGCCGGCCTCGTCGTAGAACAGCGGCTCGCCGTTCTTCCAGATCGACTGGTGCACGTGCATGCCCGAACCGTTGTCACCGAAGATCGGCTTCGGCATGAAGGTCGCGGTGCGGCCGGCGGCGTGGACGACGTTCTTCACGACGTACTTGAAGAGCATCACCTTGTCCGCGGACTTGGCGAGCGTGTCGAAGCGGTAGTTGATCTCCGCCTGGCCGGCGGTGCCGACCTCGTGGTGGGACCGCTCGACCTCGAGGCCCAGCTTGTCGAGCTCGAGGCAGATCTGGTCGCGCAGGTCGGCGAAGTGGTCGACCGGGGGGACGGGGAAGTAGCCACCCTTGTAGGGGGTCTTGTGGCCGAGGTTGCCACCGTCCTCCTTGCGCCCCGTGTTCCACGCGGCCTCGATGGAGTCGATGTGGTAGTAGCTCTCCGACTGGCTCGTGAAGAAGCGGATGTCGTCGAAGATGTAGAACTCGGCCTCGGGGGCGAAGAACGCCGTGTCGGCGATGCCGGTGGACTTGAGGTACGCCTCGGCCTTCGCGACGATCTGGCGCGGGTCGCGGCTGTAGGGCTCGTCGGTGTACGGGTCGACGATCGCCATGTTGACGTTGAGCGTCTTCTCGGTCCGGAACGGGTCGAGGTACGCCGAGGAGATGTCGGGCAGCAGCTTCATGTCCGACTCGTGGATCGCCTGGAAGCCACGGATCGAGGAGCCGTCGAACATCTGGCCCTCGTTGAAGAACGTCGCGTCGACCGTGGCGGCGGGCACGTTGAAGTGCTGCATCACGCCGGGCAGGTCGCAGAACCGGACGTCGACGAACTTGACGTCCTCTGCCTTGATGAAGGCCATGACCTCATCGGTGGAACTGAACATCCGGTGATCTCCCTCGGTAGGGCGGGTACGCACGGGTCTGTCGTCGACATCGACGCTAGGGGGCCGGGGTTTCCCCTCGGTGTACCTCGTGTTTCCGCTACGTTTCGGCCGGACGCGGGGTCTCGACCGGAAAGTTAGGCTGGGCGGATGTCACCAGGACGTGAGGACCTCGGCTCCTGGCTGGAGGGTACCCCCGGCCGGCCGGTGCCCGACGGCGTGTCCGGCGAGCAGGCGGCCGCGGGCGCGGGCGTGCGGGCCGGGGTCGGCCGGCGCGTCGCAGCGCTGGCCGTCGACTGGGTGGCGAGCCTCGCCGTGAGCGCCCTGCTGTGGCCGTCGGACGCCGGTGGCGTGCTCCCGCTGCTGGCGGGGGACTCGATGGCGACGCTCGCCGTCTTCGCGGGTTCGACCGTCGTGCTCGTCGGCCTGCTGGGGCACACGCTCGGCCATCGGCTGCTGGGTCTGCGTGTGGTCCGCCGGCCCGAGCCGTCGGTCGATCCGTCGCCCGGGGTGCTGCCGGTGGGTCCGGCCGGCAGCCCGGCCCCGGGTCTGCTCGCCGCCGCGGTGCGGACGGCCCTGCTGTGCCTGGTCATCCCCGCGGTGGTCTGGGACCGCTCGGGGCGCGGCCTGCACGACGTCGCCGCGCGGACGGCGATCGTCCGGCGCTGAGGGACCGGGTCCGCGGTCGTCGGTCCAGGGTCCTCTGTCAGCGGTCGTCCGGCCGGGGACTCAGCGCCCGCGCATGCCCTTGCGGTCGGGGCGGGCGCGCATCGGGTCGATGCCCTTGGGCACAGGCAGCCGGGGCCCGCCGAGCGCACGCAGCCGCTTGGAGATCTCGGCGACCTCCTGCTTGGTGAGCGTCGACTTGAGCTTCTGGACGGTGCGCGGCAGCTTGCGCAGCGGCACCTGTCCCTCCTCGCTGCCGGCCTGGAGCAGCGTGATGGGCACGTTGGGCAGCACGCGCGCCGTGCGCTTGCGCTCGGTGTCGAGCAGGCGCCCGATCCGCGCGGAGGGGCCCTCGCCGACGAGCACGATGCCGGCGCGGCCGATGCCGCGGAACACGAGGTCCTGGGTGCGCGGGTCGACGGCGGCCGGCTCCTCCGGGAACTCCCAGCCGCGGCGGATGGTCCGCAGGGCCGAGAGCGACGCGCCGGGCTGGCCCTCGATCTGGCGGTAGGCGGCGGTCTCGGCGCGGCGGGCCAGCAGGTACATGGCGGCCAGGGCGGCGAAGGGGAGGCCCAGGAGGATGAGGTACACGAGCTGGTCCACCAGCAGCCCGATGACCACGGCGATCGCCAGGACACCGAGGAAGGACCCGAGCAGCCACCACGTGACGGCCGGGTCGACCTTGCGGGTCATCTGGTACGCCTGCCACAGCTGGTGGTACCAGCGGACCTTCTTCACCTTGGCCGGCTTCGCGGACGGCTCGGCGGAGGATGCTGCGGCGGGGGAGTTCTGACGTGCCATGAGGCAGGAGTCTACTGGCCGACCGCGGCCCGTCCGTGCCGCGCGGCGTCGTCAGCGAGCGAGCAGGCTGCTCGCCTCCTGGCGGGCGGTGCTCTCCTGGGCGAGGTGGGCCAGCGGCGCCGGGATGGGGCGCCCGCTGCGGTGCATCGCCTGCCCCCACAGCCGCCCGGCCCGGTAGGAC
>NZ_DAORSQ010000055.1:0-18442 GCF_035443605.1 Actinotalea sp.
GGTCAGCCGGTCCCGGTGATCATGCCGGCGCCGACGGTGACGTTGGTCGCCTCGTCGATGAGGACGAAGCCACCCGTGGCACGGTTGCGGCGGTACTCGTCCGCGAGCAGCGGCTGCGTGGTCCGCAGCCTGACGCGGCCGATCTGGTTGAGCTCGAGCGAGGTGGCCGCCTCGTCACGGTGCAGGGTGTTGACGTCGATCCGGTACTGCAGCGCCCTGACGACGGCCCGGCACGACCGGGTGGTGTGCTTGACGACCAGCTTCTGCCCCGCCACGAGGGGGCGGTCGGTCATCCAGGCGACCATCGCGTCGACGTCCTGGGTGACCTGCGGCTGGTTGTGGACCCGGCAGATCATGTCGCCGCGCGAGATGTCGATCTCGTCCGCCAGCCGGATGACCACCGACATCGGCGCGAACGCCTCGTCGATCGGCCCGTCCTTCGTCTCGATCGAGGCGATGGTGCTCGTCAGCCCCGAAGGAAGGACCATGACCTCGTCGCCCGGCTTGAAGATGCCACCGGCGACCTGGCCCGCGTACCCGCGGAAGTCGTGGTGGCGGTCCTGGTGCGGACGGATGACGTACTGGACCGGGAACCGCGCATCGACCATGTTGCGGTCGCTGGCGATGTGCACGTTCTCGAGGTGGTGGAGCAACGACGGGCCGTCGAACCACGGCATGTGCTCCGAGCGCGTCACGACGTTGTCCCCGTGCAGCGCCGAGATCGGCAGGATCGTGAGGTCTGCGATGTCGAGCTTCGCGGCGAAGTTGGTGAACTCGTCGCGGATCGCCTCGTAGACCTCCTGCGACCAGTCGACGAGGTCCATCTTGTTGATCGCCAGGACCAGGTGCGGGACCCGCAGCAGGGACACCAGGAACGCGTGCCGCCGGCTCTGCTCCTGCAGCCCCTTGCGCGCGTCGACGAGGACGACCGCGAGGTCCGCCGTCGAGGCCCCCGTCACCATGTTGCGGGTGTACTGGATGTGCCCCGGGGTGTCCGCGATGATGAACTTGCGGCGTGGCGTGGCGAAGTACCGGTAGGCGACGTCGATCGTGATCCCCTGCTCGCGCTCGGCCCGCAGGCCGTCGGTGAGGAGGGCGAGGTCGGTGTAGGCGTCACCGCGGGAGCGGCTCGTGGCCTCGACCGCCTCGAGCTGGTCGGTGAAGATCGACTTGGAGTCGTAGAGCAGCCGCCCGATGAGCGTGCTCTTGCCGTCGTCGACGGACCCCGCGGTAGCGAATCGCAAGAGCTCCATCAGAAGTACCCCTCCTTCTTGCGGTCTTCCATGGCGGCCTCACTGACCCGGTCGTCGCCGCGGGTCGCCCCACGCTCGGTGATCCGCGTGGCCGCGACCTCGTCGATGACGGCGGCGGCGTCCGCGGCGTCGGATCGGACCGCGGCCGTCAGGGTGGCGTCCCCGACCGTCCGGTAGCGCACCCGCTCGACGTAGGTCGTCTCCCCGGCCTTGGGCCGGCAGTGCTCGTTGGACGCGAAGAGCATCCCGTTGCGCTCGAAGACCTCGCGGTCGTGCGCGTAGTAGATCGACGGGATGGTCACGTTGCGCGACTGGATGTAGAGCCAGATGTCCAGCTCGGTCCAGTTGGACAGCGGGAACACCCGGATGCTCTCGCCGAGGTGCACGCGGGCGTTGTACAGCCCCCACAGCTCCGGTCGCTGGTTCTTCGGGTCCCACTGGCCGAACTCGTCGCGGAAGGAGAAGACCCGCTCCTTGGCCCTGGCCTTCTCCTCGTCGCGACGGGCGCCGCCGAGCAGGGCCGTGAAGCCGTTCCGCTCCGCGGTCTCCAGCAGGACGGGCGTCTGGATGCGGTTGCGGGAGCCGTTCGGCTCCTCGACCACGAGGCCGCGGTCGATCGCGTCCTGGACGGACCCCACGACGAGCTGGACACCGAGCTCGCCCACGAGCCAGTCGCGGAACGCCAGGACCTCCGGGAAGTTGTGCCCGGTGTCGATGTGCACCACCGGGAACGGGATCGGTGCGGGCCAGAACGCTCGCACCGCGAGCTCGAGCATGACGATCGAGTCCTTGCCGCCGGAGAACATGAGGGCCGGCTTCTCGGACTCCGCCACCACCTCACGGATGATGAAGACCGACTCCGCCTCCAGCTGGTCGATCTGGCTCAGGCTGTACTCCGGCATCACGCTTCCTCCCGGGGGGTCGGTGTCAGGTCGGCGACCGCCCGGAGCAGCAGGTCCGCGAGCTCAGGACGGCAGACCAGCAGGTCAGGCAGGGACGGGTCGGGTCTGTTGTACCGCAGTGCGGAGCCATCCACACGGCTCGTGTGCAGGCCGTGGGCCCTGGCGACAGCGACCGGCGCCGCGGAGTCCCACTCGTACTGGCCCCCGGCGTGCAGGTAGGCGTCGACCTCGCCCGTCACGACGGCCATCGCCTTGACGCCGGCCGACCCCATCGGGACCAGCTCTGCGCCGAGCCGCTCGGCCACGTCGTGCACCAGCTGCGGAGCCCGCGAGCGGCTCACGGCGAGCCGCACCGGCGCGCCAGCGGTCCGACGGGCCGGAGCCGGCCGCGCCGGGTCGAGGACCGTGGTGAGCACCTGGTCCCGCGCCGGCATCGCGACGGCGCCGGCGACGAGCTCACCGTCCTGCCACAGGGCCACGTGCACCGCGAAGTCGTCGCGACCCTCGGAGTACTCGCGCGTGCCGTCCAGCGGGTCGATGATCCACACCCTGCGCGCCACGAGCCGCGCGAGGTCGTCGACGGCCTCCTCGCTCAGCACCGCGTCACCGGGGGCGAGGCGCGCGAGCTCTGCCGCGAGCACCGCCTGAGCCGCGGTGTCACCGAGGTCACGGAGCTCCCGAGCACCCAGGCCCACCGCGTCCCGCCGACGCGCGATCAGCACCTCCCCGGCGAGTCGAGCGAGGTGGGCGGCCAAGGCCGGGTCGCCGCCCACCCCGGGCGCGGAGCCGGGATCGGCGTCGGTCTCAGTACGCACCGGCACCCCGCAGGACGGCCCGGGCTGTCTTCCACAGGATCATGACGTCCATCATGACGGACCAGTTGTCCACGTAGCGCAGGTCGAGCCGGACCGACTCCTCCCACGACAGGTCCGAGCGGCCCGAGACCTGCCACAGGCCGGTGAGGCCCGGCTTGACCCGCAGGCGGCGGTGGACCGCGTCCTCGTACCGCGCGACCTCCTCGCCCAGTGGCGGCCGCGGGCCGACGAGGGACATGTCTCCGCGAACCACGTTGAGCAGCTGCGGGAGCTCGTCGAGCGAGAACCGGCGCAGGATCGCACCCACCGGGGTCACCCGTGGGTCCTCCCGCATCTTGAACAGGACGCCGTTGCCCTCGTCGAGCGGTGCGAGCGCGCTGCGGCGGGCGTCCGCGTCGACGTACATGCTGCGGATCTTCCACATCGTGAACGGCTCGCCGTCCACCCCGACCCGCGTCTGGCGGTAGAAGGCCTTGCCGGGTGACGTCAGCCGGACGGCGAGCACCGATGCGCCGATGATCGGCGCGGCCATGGCGAGGAGGAGCACCCCGGCGACCCGGTCCATGAGGGCCTTGACCACCTGCCGGCCCCGCGGTGCGGCGACCTCGACCTCGAGCAACGACAGCCCGGCGGCCGGTCGCAGCGTCACCCGCGGCCCGGTCACCTCGAGCAGCCCAGGCACGACGACGAGCTGCGAGCCGACGCGGTCCAGCGCCCAGGTCAGCCGCCGGAGCGCCTCGCCCGACAGGCTGGGCCCGGCGACCACGACGACGTCGACGGCCCGGTCGACCACGACCTGCGGGATGTCGGCCACCGCACCGACCACCGGCACGCCGCCGATCGGCGTGGGCAGGTCGATGCTCGGCAGGCACAGGCCCATGACGTCGAAGCCGTGGTGCGGGCTCGCGGCAAGATCACGAGCGACGCGGGCGACGTCCGTGGGCGCCCCGACGACGAGCGTGCGCTTCATCGAGGCACCGCCAGCGCGCTGGTGGTGCAGAAGACGCCGGTTGACGTAGCGGAACGCCACCGTGACCAGGATGAGGAGGGGGATCCCGGCGAAGACGAGCGACCGGGAGATCTCGGCCTGGGTGACGTAGCTCGCCGCCATGACCAGCGCGGCGCCGATCCCGCCGGCGCGCACCACGGCCTGGTACTCGATCGGGTCGTCGCCGAGGGACCGCGCCTCGTACCCCCGCATCATGGCGACGAGCGCTGCGAACACGAGGACCGTGCCGAGCACGGCCAGACCGGACTGCTGCCCGGGACCGTAGACGTGCAGGAGGAAGGGCGTCGCGACCAGCACCGCGGCGAACGAGTCCAGGGCGACGGTGCGGCGCTGGTAGCGGATCCCGACGCGGGCCCAGCCCCGCGCGACGGCCACCCGGTCGTTGTAGGGCGTCCCGCGCAGCTCGACCGGTTGGGACGAGGCCCACGAACGCCGCGGCTCGGCCGCAAGGCCTCGCCGATCGTCTCGGGACGGCCACTCGAACGTCCTGTCCACCGCTAGCGTCATGTGTTCCCTCGCTCTCAGGTGGTTCGAGGCTATACCGGCCGATCTGTCCATCGGCGTCCCGTATGCCCGATTTCACCCGGTTGCACGGGGCTCATGACGGTCTGGTGACCATCAGGTGGACGTTCGATGGCCGGGAGGTGGCCTGCGGCAGACCTCAGCCCGGGGCGTGGAACCGCTGCTGCGCGGCGAGCAGACCGCTGACGACCACCATCTCGACCGCGTCGGCCGCGGCGTCGACCAGCCAGGGGACGTCGGCCCGCTCGGCGCCGGAGAAGTCCTTGAGCACGAAGTCGGCCGGGTCCGTCCGGCCGGGTGGGCGGCCGACACCCACCCGCACCCGCAGGTAGTCGCGCGAGCCGAGGGCGGAGCTGATGCTGCGCAGCCCGTTGTGGCCGCCCTCGCCGCCGCCGGCCTTGAGGCGGACCGTGGCGAACGGCAGGTCCAGCTCGTCGTGCACCACGAGCACGTGGTCGACCGGGACCCCGAGGTACGTCGCGAGCCCGACGACGGGGCCGCCGGAGACGTTCATGTACGACGTCGGCTTGGCCAGCACGGCGCGGGGCCCCGGGACGCCGCCCGGCAGGACGCCGATCCGCACGTCGGCGACGCCCGCACGGCTGCGGTGCGACGTGAAGGACGCACCGCAGCGTCGCGCGAGCTCGTCCACGACCATCTGACCGACGTTGTGCCGGTTGCCGGCGTACGCCGGGCCGGGGTTGCCCAGGCCGACGACGAGCCATGGCGTCGTCATGCCCGCGCCGTCCGTACCGTCGACAGGGGAGGTCAGGCCTCCGCGGCCTCGTCAGCCGGCTCGTCGATGCCCTGCGGGGTGCTGATCGCGACGATGATCGCGTCCAGGTCGCCCACGAACGTGGCGCCGGCGGGGAGCACGAGGTCGGAGCCGCGCACCTGGGCGCCGTCGACCAGGCCCTCGACCGAGACCTCGATCGACTGCGGCAGGTGGGTCGCCTCGGCCTCGAGGGTGACCGTCTGCGCCTCGACGACGTGGATGGTGCCCGGGTAGGAGTCGCCGACGATGTGCACGTTGACGTCGACGGTGATCTTCTCGCCCTTGGCGACGATGAGCAGGTCGACGTGCTCGATGACGTTCTTCACCGGGTCACGCTGGACGTCCTTGGCCACGGCCAGCACGGGCTTGCCGTCCAGGACGATGGTGAACAGGGCGTTGGAGTGCTTGAGCGCGAGCATCGTCTCGTGGCCCGGCAGGGCGACGTGCAGCGGGTCGGACCCGTGCCCGTACAGGACGGCGGGGATCTGCGCGGCACGGCGGATGCGGCGGGCAGCACCCTTGCCGAACTCGGTGCGGGTGACGGCGGCGAGCTTGACCTCGGACACGAAGACTCCTGGGCTGGTCGGGCTGAACGGCGGGTACCGGGAGGACCACGGCGGCGGTGGCCTCGGCGCGGGACGCGGGACGGACGCGCACACGACCACCGCGTCGATCACGGAGTCGTGGGGTGGGCCTGAGCGGCCCCACCGGCCATCCGACGTCCCTCGCCGAGGCAACCCGGGGAGTCTACCCGCTCCGGGGGCCGGCGCGGAACGTCTGGCGCGTCGCGCGCCCGGTCAGCCGAGCCCGTCCGCGCCGGTGGACCCCCAGCCGTGGCGCACGACGAGCTGCACCCTGATCTCCTGCTGCCCGCCCTCGAGCGGCACGTCCGCCATCGCTCGGGCTGCCATGAAGCCGGCCGCCACGGGCGCCGCCGACTCCTCGCGCACGTCGAGCACGGGGCCCAGGGGCCGTCCGGCGAGCGCCGCGAGCTGGCTCGCCGCCGCGACGGCCTGGTCGAAGGCCAGCTCACGGGCCCGACGCACGGCCGGGCCGGGGTCGCTGACCTGGAACGTCGTGCGCTCGAGCCGGCCGCCCGAGCCCGCGGCGGAGACCGCGCGGGCTGCGACCTCGCCGGCGGTGGCGGTGTCCCGCAGGGTGACCTCGAGGCCGAGGCTCACCGTGGTGCGGGGTCGGCGCACCGTGCGGGCCGGGCCGGGGCCTTCCTCGACCTGTCCCGGGTCGGTCCAGCTCGTGGTGGCGACCGTGCGGACGTCCTGCCGCGGCACGCCGGCCCCCGTGAGCGACTCGACCATCGCCGCCGCGGCCCGCGACGCGGTCTCGAGCGCCGTGGGGGCGTCGGGGTCCGTGCACTGGGCCGCCAGCTGCACCACGACCACGTCTGGCGTCACGTGGACCGTCCCGGTGCCCGTGGTCGTCAGGCCGCCCCGCGGGTGGCGCGGGCCACGCGGGGACTCGTCGCCGAGACCGCTGTGCCCGCCGAGACCGCTGTGCCCGTCCCCGGCCCCGCCCACCTCAGGACGCCCCGTCGAACAGGGACGTCACCGAGCCGTCGTCGAAGACCTCGCGGATCGCCCGGGCGAGCAGCGGCGCGATGGACAGCACCGTCAGCTTGCCGAACTGCTTGTCCTCGGTGATCGGCAGCGTGTCCGTGACGACCACCTCGCGTGCGCCGCACTCCTGCAGGCGCTGGGCGGCCGGGTCGGAGAGCACGCCGTGGGTCGCCGCGACGATGACGTCCTTGGCCCCGGCCGCGAGCAGCACCCGGACGGCCTCGGCGATGGTGCCGCCGGTGTCGATGAGGTCGTCGGTCAGGACGCACGTGCGCCCCTCGACCTCGCCGACCACCCGGTTGGCCACGGCCCGGTTCGGCTTGGTGATGTCCCGCGTCTTGTGGATGAAGGCCAGAGGACAGCCGCCGAACTTCGCGGCCCACTGCTCGGCCACGCGGATCCGGCCCGCATCCGGGGACACCACCGCGACGTTGGTGGGGTCCACCCGCGTGCGGACGTAGTCGACCAGGAGCGGCATGGCCCACAGGTGGTCCACCGGGCCGTCGAAGAAGCCCTGGATCTGCGCGGCGTGCAGGTCGACGCTCATCAGCCGGTCGGCACCGGCCGTGCGGAACAGGTCTGCCATGAGGCGGGCCGAGACGGGTTCGCGACCGCGGTGCTTCTTGTCCTGACGGGAGTAGCCGTAGAACGGCTGGACGACGGTGATCGTCTTGGCGGAGGCCCGCTTGAGCGCGTCGACCATGAGCAGCTGCTCCATGATCCACTGGTTGATCGGTGCCGTGTGGCTCTGCAGCACGAAGGCGTCGGTGCCGCGCACGCTCTCGCCGAACCGGACGTAGATCTCCCCGTTCGCGAAGTCGTACGCCGTCGTCGGGACCAGCTCCACCCCGAGCTCCCGGGCGACGTCGTCCGCGAGCTCCGGGTGGGCCCGCCCGGAGATGAGGACGAGCCGCTTCTCGCTGTCGCTCGAGGTGATCCCGGTCATCGCGGTCAGTGCCCTTCGGTGGTGGTCGGGTCGGCCAGCCGGTCGGCCGTCGGCAGGGGGATCTGACCCGTGGTCCGAGCGAGCTCCGCGATGGCCTGGGGGGACAGGCCCGGCGGGTCCTCGTCGCGCGCGCCGAGGGCTGTCCGCGCGGCCTCCGCCGACGCGCTGGCGGCCCTGCGCCGCAGCACCCAGCGCTCGATGGTGCGCTGCGGCGCCGTGCTGAGCCCCAGGGCCCCGGCCGGCACGTCGCGCCGGATCACCGAGCCAGCCCCCGTGTAGGCGCCGTCGCCGATCGTCACGGGTGCCACGAGCGCGTTGTCGGAGCCGATCCGCACGTGGGAGCCGACCGTCGTCCGGTGCTTGGCCACGCCGTCGAAGTTGACGAAGATCGTCCCCGCGCCGACGTTGGTGTGCTCGCCGACGACGGCGTCCCCGACGTAGGACAGGTGCGGCACCTTGGAGTGCGCCCCGATGACCGCGGCCTTGGTCTCGACGAACGCGCCGATCTTGCCGTCCGCGCCCAGGTCCGTGCCGGGCCGCAGGTAGGAGTAGGGACCGACGAGCGCGCCGGCGCCGATCCGCGACGACACGGCGACGCTGCGCACCACCTCGGCGCCGGCCTCGACGGCCACGTCGCGCAGCGTGGTGTCCGGGCCTACGACGGCGCCGGAGGCCACCGTGGTCGACCCGTGCAGCTGCGTCCCCGGCAGCAGCGTGACGTCCTGCTCGAGCTCGACGTCGGCGTCCACCCACGTCGTGGCCGGGTCGACGACCGTCACGCCCGCGAGCATCCACCCGGTGACGATGCGTCGGTTCATCTCCGCCGCGAGCACCGCGAGCTGCGCGCGGTCGTTGACGCCCTCGACGAGCACCGGGTCGTCGACCTGGACCGCGCGGACCGCGCCGCCGTCGGAGCGCGCGATGGCGAGCACGTCGGTGAGGTACACCTCGCCCTGGGCGTTGTCGCGGCCCAGCCGGCCGAGCGCGCCGCGCAGCACCGCGGCGTCGAAGACGTAGACCGAGGAGTTGATCTCGGCGATGGCGCGCTGGGTCGCGTCGGCGTCCCGGTGCTCGACGATCCCCACGACCGCGCCGGAGCCCGGCTCGCGCAGGATCCGGCCGTAACCCGTCGGGTCGGCCACCTCCGTGGTGAGCACGGTCACGGCGTTGCCGTCGGCGACGTGCGCCGCGAGGAGCTCTGCCAGGGTGGCGCCGTCCAGCAGCGGGATGTCCCCGGCGAGCACCACGACGGGGCCGCTGACCTGGTCGGGCAGGTCGGCCGATGCGGGGTCGGCGTGCGCTGCGACGGCCTCGGCGTGCGCCGCGGCGTCGAGCACGCCCAGCCCGCAGTGGACCGCGCGACCCGTGCCGGGCACGTCGTCCTGGTCCGCGACGAGCACGGTGGGATCCAGGGCCACGGCGTGGGCCGCGACCGCGTCCCGCTCGTGGCGCACGACGACGACCGTGCGCCACGGGTCGAGCGCGGCGGCGGCGGTGAGCGCGTGCCCGAGCATGGTCCGCCCCGCGACGGCGTGCAGCACCTTGGGTGTGGCGGAGCGCATCCTGGTGCCCTCGCCCGCGGCGAGGACGACGACGCAGGGGCGTGCGGTGGTCACGGGGACTCCCGTCAGGTCGGCGGCTCCGCCACCCGGGCGAGGGACGACGTGCGCTGTGGTCTGGCGTTCGGCCACTCTACCGTCGCGCGAGGGTCGCCCGGTCGGGGTCCGGCGCTCCGCCCCCAGGATTCGAACCTGGACCGCAAGGCTCCAAAGGCCTGCGTGCTGCCGCTACACCAGGGCGGACCGGTGCGCGCACCAGTGTGCCAGGGCCGCACGGCATGATGGGCGCGTGGCCTCCTCGAGCAAGCGACCCGTCCGAGCGCGGATGACCGGCACGCAGCGACGCGAGCAGCTGCTCGACGTCTCGCGCCAGCTCTTCGCCGAGAAGGGCTTCGAGGGCACCTCCGTCGAGGAGATCGCCGCCAGGGCCCAGGTGTCCAAGCCCGTCGTCTACGAGCACTTCGGGGGCAAGGAGGGGATGTACGCGGTCGTCGTCGACCGCGAGATCCAGGCCCTGACCGGCGCGCTCATCGGGGCGCTGGAGGCGGGCGGGCACCCGCAGGTGCTCGTGGAGCGCACGGCGCTGGCGCTCTTCGACTACATCGAGTCGTCCACGGACGGGTTCCGCATCCTCGTGCGCGACTCACCCGTCACGCAGTCCACCGGGACCTACTCGAGCCTCATCGGCGATGTCGCCATGCAGGTGGAGCACCTGCTCGCCGACCAGTTCACGCGGCGCGGGCTCGACCCGCGCACCGCGCCGATCTACGCCCAGATGCTCGTCGGGATGGTCGCCCTCACGGGGCAGTACTGGCTGGACGCGCGCAGCCCCAAGAAGGCCGAGGTCGCGGCGCACCTGGTCAACCTCGCCTGGAACGGGCTGTCCGGGCTGGAGCGCAAGCCCGCGCTGCGCGGGTCGACCACGTGACGGACGAGGTCGACCGGATCGTCGCGGCCTGGAGCCGCGAGCGACCCGACCTGGACGTCGCGCCGCTGAGCGTGCTGTCCCGCGTGAGCCGGCTGGCCCGGCACCTCGACCTCGCCCGCCGCACGGCCTTCGAGCGGCACACCCTGGAGCTGTGGGAGTTCGACGTGCTCGCGGCGCTGCGCCGCGCCGGCGAGCCCTACCAGCTGTCCCCCGGCGCGCTCGTGACCCAGACCCTGGTGACCAGCGGCACGATGACCAACCGGATCGACCGCCTCGCGGCCCGCGGCCTCGTCGAGCGCGGGCCGGCCCCGGAGGACCGCCGCGGCGTCCTCGTGCGGCTCACACCGACGGGGCGTGCGCGCGTCGACGCCGCGCTGGACGACCTGCTCGACGTCGAGCGCCGGCTGCTCACCGCGCTGCCCGAGGCCGACCGCACCCGCCTCGCGGAGCTGCTGCGCGTGCTCGTCGCCCCGTTCGACGCCTGACCCCGGCCCGCAGGTCGCGAGCGTCGTCTCGAGCCGGCCGTCGGCCAGGGCCTCGTCAGCCGGCGAGCTCCGCAGCGGACAGCCACTCGTCCTCGAGCCCTGCACGCTCGGCCGCGAGCTCGCGCAGCTCGTCGTCCAGGGCCAGCACGGCGGTGTGGTCGGACGCGACCGCGACCATGCGCTCGTGCAGCGTCGCCTCGAGCGCCGCGATCCGGGACAGCCGGCGCTCGATCCGGGCGAGGTCCTTGCGAGCGGCATGCAGCTCGGCTGCGCTCGGGGCCGCGCCCCCCGCCGGACCGTCGCCCGCCGCGGTCGCGCCAGCCCCCGTCGCCCGCGCCGCAGCCACGGGCGCGCTCGCGGGGGCGGCGATCGCCGCACGACGCAGGGTGAGGTACTGCTCGACCCCGCCGGGCAGGTCACGCAGCGCGCCGTCGCCCAGCAGGGCCCACTGCACGTCGCACACCCGCTCGAGCAGGTAGCGGTCGTGCGAGACGACCACGAGCGTGCCGGGCCACCCGTCGAGCAGGTCCTCCAGCGCGGCGAGCGTGTCGGTGTCCAGGTCGTTCGTCGGCTCGTCGAGCAGCAGCACGTTGGGCTCCCCGACGAGGAGCCGCAGCACCTGCAGGCGTCGACGCTCGCCGCCCGAGAGGTCCCGGACCAGGGTCTGGGCGCGGTCGCGCGTGAACCCCAGCCGCTCGACGAGCTGGGCCGCCGTCAGCTCGGCGCCGCCAACGCTCACGGTGCGGCGCTCGCGCTCGACCACCTCCACGACGCGCAGGTGGCCCAGGGGGTCGAGCTCCTCGACGTCCTGGGAGAGCGTCGCGACCACGGCCGTCTTGCCGCGCTTGACCCGCCCGCGCTGGGGCTTGAGCGACCCGTCGAGCAGCCGCAGCAGGGTCGTCTTGCCCGCGCCGTTGACGCCCACCAGCCCGATCCGGTCGCCGGGGCCCAGCCGCCACGTCACGTCGTCGAGCAGCACGCGGTGGCCCCCGCCGGGCAGGTCGAAGCCCACGGTGACGCCCTCGACGTCGAGCACGTCCTTGCCCTGGCGAGCGGTGGCGAGCCGGGTGAGCTCGAGCGGGTCCCGCGGGGGCGGCTCGTCGGCGATGAGCGCGGCTGCGGCGTCGAGGCGGAACCGGGGCTTGGACGTGCGTGCCGGGGCCCCGCGGCGCAGCCACGCGAGCTCCTTGCGCAGCAGGTTGGCCCGGCGGCTGCCCGTCACGGCGGCCGTCCGCTCACGCTCGGCCCTGGCCAGGACGTAGGCGGCGTAGCCACCCTCGTAGCCGGCCACGACGCCGTCGCGACCCGTGACCTCCCACATCCGGGTGCACACCGCGTCGAGGAACCAGCGGTCGTGCGTGACCACCACGAGCGCCCCGCGCGCGGCCTGGCCACGACCGCTGAACCGCTCGACGAGGTGCTCGGCCAGCCACGCCACGCCCTCGACGTCCAGGTGGTTGGTGGGCTCGTCGAGCAGCAGCACGTCATGGTCCGCCACGAGCAGCGCGGCGAGCGCGACCCTGCGACGCTGGCCGCCGGACAGCGCCGCGACGTCGCCCTCGAGGTCCACGTCGGCGAGCAGCCCGGCGTGGACGGCGCGCACTCCGGCCTCGCCGGCCCACGTGTGCTCGGCGTCGTCGCCGTGCACGATGTCGCGCACGCGCGCCCCGGCCGGGAGCTCGTCGCGCTGGTCGAGCATGCCCACGCGCAGCGAGCCGCTGTAGGTGACGCGGCCGGAGTCCGGCTGCTGCGTGCGGGCGAGCAGGCGGAGCACGGTGGACTTGCCCGCGCCGTTGGGGCCGACGACGCCGACGCGCATCCCGGCGTCGACGCCGAGGCTCACCGAGTCGAGCAGGGTCCTGGTGCCGACGGCCAGCGAGATCGCGTCCGCCCCGAGCAGGTGCGCCATCAGCCGGTGACCACGCGCGCACCCGCCACGGGGCCCGCGGCGCACAGCACGTCGTCCGCCACCCCCGCGGCGGTGATCTCGGCCGCGATCGCCAGCGCGTGCACGCGCGTGCGCGCCAGGGCGGCGACCGTGGGACCCGACCCGCTGACGAGCACGCCCAGGGCGCCGGCGCGGGTGGCCACGGCGAGCGTGTCGGCCAGCTCCGGCGCGAGGTCGAGGGCCGCGGCCTGCAGGTCGTTGCCCAGCGCGCGACCCACCGCATCGAGGTCGGCCGAGCGCAGCGCGGCGAGCAGGGCGACGTCGGGCTCCGGCTCCGGCAGCGCCGCCGGGCCGTCCGTCGCGTCGAACCGGGCGAACACCGCAGGCGTCGACAGGCCCGTGCGGCGCAGGGCGAGCGCCCAGTGGTACTGCCCGCTGGACAGCGCGGGGCTCAGCAGGTCACCCCGCCCGCTGCCGACGGCGGTGTGGCCCAGCAGGGAGAAGGGGACGTCCGCGCCGAGGGTCGCGGCCAGGTCGCTCAGGGCGGCGCGGGACAGGCCCGTGCCCCACAGCGCGTCGCACGCCACGAGGGCAGCAGCGGCGTCCGCGGAGCCGCCCGCCATGCCGCCGGCGACCGGGACGCCCTTGTGCACGTGGAGGTGGACCAGCGGCTCGATCCCCACGGTGCGCGCGAGCAGCTCGGCCGCGCGCAGCGCGAGGTTGGTCGCGTCCGTGGGCACCTGGTCGGCCTGCGCACCGGTGACCGTGATCCCCAGGGCGTCGGCCGGGCGGGCCGTGACGTCCTCGTAGACCGACACGGCCTGGAAGACCGTGGCCAGCGGGTGGTAGCCGTCCTCGCGGCGCGGGCCGACGCGCAGGGCCAGGTTGATCTTGCCCGGCGCCCGCACGGTGATCCCGGGGACGGGCGAGGGGCTCATCGGACCACTCTCGCACGGTCGCCGGAGGATCGGCGCCCCGGACCCCGCGCGTGCGCACCCGCCGCGGGGCTCACCGGTCCAGCGCCTCGGCGACCCGTGCGAAGGCCGTGATGTCGAGGGTCTCCCCGCGCGCCGTGGGGTCGACTCCCGCCGCCACGAGGGCGGCCTCGGCGAGCGCGGAGGACCCTGCGATCCCGGCCAGTGCGGAGCGGAGCATCTTGCGCCGCTGTGCGAAGGCGGCGTCGACCACGGCGAAGACGCGCTCGCGCGGCGCCGTCGTGGTCGGCGGCTCACGCAGCTCCAGGGCGACGAGGGAGGAGTCGACGCGCGGCACCGGCCAGAAGACGGCGCGGCCGATGGAGCCGGCCGGCCGGGCGGCGGCGTACCAGGCTGCCTTGGCCGACGGGATGCCGTAGGTGCGCGAGCCGGGCGGGGCGACGAGGCGGTCGGCGACCTCGGACTGCACCATGACGAGCACGCGCTCGAGGCTGCCGAACCGCGCCAGGAAGGACAGCAGCACCGGCACCGCGACGTTGTACGGCAGGTTGGCCACGAGGGCCGTGGGCTGCGGCCCGGGCAGCTCCGTGACGGTCAGCGCGTCGGCCTGCAGCACGACGAGCCGGCCGGCGGCCTCCGGGGCACGCTCGGCGACGGTGCGCGGCAGGGCCGCGGCGAGCACCGGGTCGATCTCCACCGCGACGACGTGCGCCCCGGCCTCGAGCAGCCCGAACGTCAGCGAGCCGAGCCCCGGCCCCACCTCCACGACGTGCTCGCCGTCCGTCACCCGTGCGGTACGGACGATCCTGCGCACCGTGCCGGCGTCGACGACGAAGTTCTGCCCCCAGGTCTTCGTGGGGTGCACGCCCAGACGCCCCGCCAGGTCCCGGATCTGCGCCGGGCCCAGCAGGGCGTCTGTGGTCATGTCCCCGAGCCTAGGGCTCAGAGCAGGCCGAGCTTGCTCGCGCAGGCCGGCCACTGGCCCCAGCCGGAGCGTGCCTGCAGGGCCTGGGCCCGCTGCGTCTGCTCCGCCGCGGACGCGTCGGACGGCAGCCCGGTGCCACCCATCGCCCGCCACGTGCCGAGCGAGAACTGGTACAGGCCGTAGTACAGGCCGTTCGACGAGATGATCGACGCGTTGCCGCCGGACTCGCACCGGGCCAGCGCACCCCACACGTCGTCGCCCAGGGCGACGGGCGTGGCGGCGACGACGGGGCGGGCCTTGGTGCCGACCCGGACCACCTCGGTGACCGGGGCGCGCGTGACGGTCTCGCTGAGCACCTCGCGCGACTCCTCGACGCCGTCGACACGCACGACCCGCACCGCGCGGGCCAGCTCGCCGACCACGCCGGCCGTGACGGTCCGGCGCTGGTCGGTGTAGAGGTCCGCGGAGCTCTCGGTCACCTGCTCGAAGGGGATCTCGCTGAGCTCGGTTGCCTCCTCGACGACGACGCGCTGGAGCGTGACGGTGAGCCGGCCGGCGCCATCGGTCGCGACCCGGTGCACGTGCACGCGGTCGAGCTCCCCGACCGCGAGGTCGAGCGAGGCCAGGATCTCGTCGAGGTCGCGGGCGCCGTCGACCGTGACGGTCGTGCCGTCGGCGACCACGTCGACCTCGCCGTCCGCCACGAGGCGCAGCGGCAGGTCGGCACGGCCGGTCGAGGCGGAGCGCGAGGCGAGCAGCCGGACGTCCTGGCCGCGGGCGCTGAGCACGTCGAGCGCGTCGTCGGCGCTCAGGGCCGTGGTCCACACCACCTGCTCCGCGCCGTCGGTGAGCACGGTGACCGACCGCGCGTGCCGGACGACGACCTCGTCGCCGTCACGCAGCACGTCCGTGGGCCCGGGGGCCACCACGTCGCGCGAGCCCACGAGGACCTCGTGGTCCTCGAGCAGGCCAGCGACGCTGCCGGCGAAGGTCGAGACCTCGACGGTCTCGCCGTCGACGTCCAGGGTGACCGTCTTGTGCGCGTCGGCGACGGCGACCGAGGTGCCCGTCAGGACGAGGGCCGTGGCGACCGCTCCGACGAGCAGCGGGCGCCGGCGGTCGCGGCGGGGCGTGGCGAGGGTCTCGGTGCCGTCCATCGGTGGCTCGACGGCGGGGCTGGAGGGAGCGGGACGGTGCAGGCGGGACGTGGCGCGGCGCAGCAGGGCAGGAAGGTTCACGAGGTTCCAGACGTCGGGCTGTCCGGGCACAGGGTGCGGTGCGCCGGGGCGCCCAGCCGATCGCCCCAGGGGGCGGCGGGGGCGTTCGAGACGCTCCCCGGCTGGTCCGGACACCCTGATCCGGCCGTCAGGACCGCCGCAGGGGGCGGTCCACGGCCCCGTGGCGCAGCGCGCCGGGTAGGACCACGAGGAACCGTAACCGATTCGTGACCTTCTGCCAACCCCCTGCGTCGAGCAGGGGTCAGTACCAGTTCTTGGCCTGGAAGGACGACCATGCCCCGCACGGGGTGCCGTAGCGGCTCGTGATGTAGCCCAGGCCCCACGCGATCTGCGTCGCCGGGTTGGTCTGCCAGTCGGCGCCGGCCGAGGCCATCTTCGAGCCCGGCAGGGCCTGCGGGATCCCGTAGGCGCCGCTCGAGGTGTTGGCGGCGTTGACCCGCCAGCCGCTCTCGCGCGTCCACAGCGCGTCGAGGCACGCGAACTCGTCCGCGCTCCAGCCCCGCGCGAGGACCATCTCCAGGCCGATCGCGCGCGAGGTCCCGGGCTCGACGGGCGGCGCGCTCGGCACGGCGGGGGCCACCTTGGTCCCGACCCGGACCACCTGGTCGACCGGCGCGGTGAGGAGGGTCTGGGCCAGCACGGTGCGTCCGATCTCGACGCCGTCGACCTCGTAGGACTCGTAGGTGACCATCCCGGTGCCGGGCTCGCCGGCGACCTCGACCGTCTCGGTGCCCTGGGCGAGCTCGGCGTCGTCCTGGCGGACGACCGCGAACGGCTGGCTGGTCGCCGCGCTGCGCACCACGGTCGTCACGCGCGTGACCATCACCACGAGGCCGTCGACGGCGACGGTGTCGAGCGGCACGGACACCTGGTCCCGCTCGCCGAGCACCACGCCCGCCTCGAGCAGCACCTCGCGCACGGTCGCCCCGGCGGTGCTCAGCTCGACCGTCGCGCCGTCGAGCGCCAGGTGGACCTGCTTGAGCGTCGAGAGGCGCAGCACGTCGCGACCCAGCGGGGCGGAGCGTGAGGCGGACGTCCGCACCCCGTCGCGCAGGTCCAGCTCCGCGACCACGTCGCCCACGGTCTGGGCCGTGGTCCACACCGTCAGCGGCTCGCCGTCGATGACGATGGCGACCTCGCGGCCGTGCCGCACGAGGATCTCGCCGCGGTCCGCGACGAGCTGCTCACGGCTCGGCAGCACGAGGTCGCGCGGGTCGAGCTCGACACCCTGGGCCGACAGCACGTCGGAGACCGTGCGGCCGAAGGCGCTGACGGTGGTGCGCTCGCCGTCGACGTCGAGGGTCACGGTCTTGTGCAGCAGCGTGAAGGCGCTCGTCCCCGCGACGACGACGGCGAGCACGAGGGCCTGGGCCGCGAGGCGGACCGTCGACCCGTACCGGCCGGCGGGGCCGGGTGCTCGCCGCGACCGGCCCGCGGCAGCCGCGTCGGTCCGGGGGGCGAGGGGCACGAAGGGTCCGTCCGTCGGTGGGCAGGTCGGCGAGGCCGTGCGGCGTCGCCCGTCGAAGGTAACGGATCGGACACGGTCCGCGGAAGGCACCGACCGGGTGGGATCGGTCACCACGGCCCGTACAGCTCCTCGCAGGTCGCGCTGACCCGACGGCACAGGTCGGCGAGGTCGAGGCCGAGCTCGGCGGCGACGGTCCGCGCGGTGAGCGCCAGGACGTACGGCGCGTTGGGCCGGCCGCGGACCGGGTGCGGCGGCAGGTACGGGGCGTCGGTCTCGAGCAGCACGTGGTCGAGCGGGGTGGCGCGCAGGGCGGCGCGCAGCGCGGCAGCCGACGGGTACGTCACCGGGCCGGCGAAGGACAGGTACCAGCCCTGCTCGGCGCAGACCCGGGCCATCGCGGCGTCCCCCGAGTAGCAGTGGAAGACGGTGCGCGCCGGGGCGCCGTCGGCCAGGAGGGTCTCGATCACCTCGGCGTGGGCGTCCCGGTCGTGGATCTGCAGCACGAGGTCGAGCTCCTTGGCCAGCGCGATGTGCGCCCGGAACGCCTCCCGCTGCACGGCCCGGCCACGGTCCCCCGCGCGGAAGAAGTCCAGCCCCGTCTCGCCGATGACGCGGATCCTCGGGTTGGCGCGGGCGACGTCCGCGACGCGCGCGACCGCATCGTCGAGCGGCAGCCCGTGGTGCTCGCGGGCCGCGGGCTCGAGGCCGTCCGGTGCGACCTCGCGCACCCCGGCGTGCAGCACGGCCTCGTTGGGGTGGATCGCCAGCCCGCCGAGCAGCTGCGGGTGCTCGCGCACCGCACGGTCGGTCCAGGCGATGCCCGGCAGGTCGCAGCCGATCTGGACCATGCGCGTCACACCGACGCCCGCGGCGCGGGCGAGGTGGTCCGCGACGGTCGGGGCCGTCGTCGGCGGCTCCGCGGCCGACCGCCCGTCGCCTGGAGGGGCGCCGTCGGGGGACCGCCCGCCGGACGGCCGCCATCCGTCGCGGTCCGTCGCGGCGAGCACGGCGTCGAGGTGGGTGTGGCCGTCGACCAGCTCTGCCGGCAGCGCCCCGGGCTCCGGCGGCCAGCCGCGCTCGCGCGAGCGGCGGCTCACTGCTCCGCCGGCTCCTCGATCCGCGGGAAGAGCGATGCGCCCTTGGTGACGACGGTGCCGGCCGGCAGCGTGCCGAAGGCCGCGGCCCCGGACACCGGCTGCGCCGCGAGTGCGCCCAGCGGC
>NZ_DAORSQ010000056.1:0-18286 GCF_035443605.1 Actinotalea sp.
GCGACCTCGCCCAGGGGTACTGGTTCGCCCGCCCGTTGCCCGCGGACCGTGTGCTGGGGCTGCTGCGCAACGGGCCGATCCTCCGCGCTCCCGCAGCACGCGAGGGCACCATCTCGTCCGTGGCCGACTGAGCCGCCGGCGCCGGACGTCACCGGCCGGAGCTCAGCGGCGGCGGGCCGCCTGGAGCGGCAGGTGGGCGGAGAGGTCCGCCCGCTCCCCCGACGCGGACACCCGACCGGTCGCCAGGGCGTCGGCCCACGTCACCGCCCCGCTGACGAGCGCGAGCCACGTCTGCGGGTCCGTCTCGACGACGTTGGGCGGCGTGCCGCGCGTGTGCCGCGGCCCTGCCACGGCCTGGACGGCGCCGTCGGGCGGCACGCGGACCTCCACCGCGTTGCCGGGGGCGACGTCGGCGAGCTCCTCGAGAGCGAACCGGACCGCCGTGCGCACGACGCCGCGCGGCGTCGCGTCCCCCGCGGCCAGCCAGGTCTGGAGGGCCTGGCGCCCCTCGACGGGATCCGTGCGGCGACGCGGGGGCACGGTCTGCTCAGGCGAAGTGCCGCGGGAGGGTCGCGGTGTGCGCTGCTGCGAGCGCGGCGATCGGCACGGTGAACTGGCCCTGGACCTCGAGCTCTGCACCGGCCGCGCCGTCGCCCACGGGGTCGCCGGTGCCCGTGTCGTCTGTGACGCCGATCCGCAGCGCGGGGAAGCCGCGCGCGGTGCACATGTCGACGAACCGGACCTCCTCCGTGCGCGGCACGGCGACCAGGGCCCTGGCCGTGGACTCGGAGAACAGCGCGGTGAACGGCGAGACGCCGTCGCGCTGGCACAGCTCGTCGAGCCACACCCGCGCACCCGTGCCGTAGCGCAGGCAGGCCTCCGCCAGGGCGATCGCCAGACCACCCTCGGACAGGTCGTGCGCCGCGTCGACGAGACCGTCGCGCGAGGCGTTGACGAGGATGGCCGCGAGCGTGCGCTCGGCGGCGAGGTCCACCGCGGGCGGCAGGCCACCGAGGTGACCGTGCACGACGTCGGCCCATGCGGAGCCGTCGAGCTCGTCCGCCGTGCGGCCGAGCAGGTAGACCGCCTGGCCCGGTGTGCGCCAGCCGGAGGGCGTGACCCGGGCGACGTCGTCGAGCACCCCCATGACGCCCACCACCGGGGTGGGGTGGATCGAGGAGTCGAGAGTGCCGGGCTCGCCCGTGCCGTTGTACAGGGAGACGTTGCCGCCGGTCACGGGGACCCCGAGCGTCAGGCACGCGTCGGCGAGGCCCTCGATCGCCCGGACCAGCTGCCACATGGCGTCCGGGTCCTCCGGGGAGCCGAAGTTGAGGCAGTCGGTCACGGCCATCGGCCGGGCGCCGACGGTCGCGACGTTGCGGTAGGACTCCGCCAGCGCGAGCTGCGCGCCGACGTACGGGTCGAGCTTGGCGTAGCGCCCGTTGGCGTCCGTCGCCAGGGCGACGCCCAGGCCCGTCGTCTCGTCGACGCGGACCACGCCGCCGTCGTCGGGCTGCGCCATCGCGGTGTTGCCCTGGACGAACCGGTCGTACTGGTCGGTCACCCACGCCTTGCTCGCCAGGTTGGGCGAGGCGACCAGGCGCAGCAGCGTCTCGCGCAGCTCCGCGCCCGTGGTGGGACGGGCGGCGCGCGCGGCGCCCTCGGGGCCGGAGACGGTGTCGGCCTGGAGCGCGTCCATCCACGCGGGGCGCGCGTAGGGGCGGTGGTAGACGGGGCCGTCGTGCGCCACCGAGCGCGGCTCGACGTCGACGATCCGGTGGCCGAAGTGGTCGATCGTCAGGCGGCCCGTGCCGGTGACCTCGCCGATGACGGCGGTCTCGACGTCCCACTTGGCGGTGATGGCGAGGAAGGCGTCGAGCTTGTCCGGCGCGACGACGGCCATCATCCGCTCCTGCGACTCCGACATGAGGATCTCGCCTGCGGTCAGCGTCGGGTCCCGCAGCAGCACCTTCTCGAGGTCGACGTGCATGCCGCCGTCGCCGTTCGAGGCCAGCTCGCTCGTGGCGCACGAGATGCCGGCCGCGCCGAGGTCCTGGATGCCCTCGACCACGCGCGCGGCGTACAGCTCGAGGCAGCACTCGATGAGCACCTTCTCCATGAAGGGGTCACCCACCTGGACGGAGGGCCGCTTGGAGGGCTTGGTCTCGTCGAACGTCTCGCTCGCCAGGATCGAGGCGCCGCCGATGCCGTCGCCGCCGGTGCGGGCGCCGAACAGGACGATCTGGTTGCCGATGCCCGAGGCGTTGGCGAGGTGGATGTCCTCGTGCCGCAGCACCCCGACGCACAGCGCGTTGACCAGCGGGTTGCCCTGGTAGGAGGCGTCGAAGACCAGCTCGCCGCCGATGTTCGGCAGGCCGAGGCAGTTGCCGTAGCCGCCGACCCCTGCGACGACGCCGTGCACGACGCGGGCCGTGTCGGGGTGGTCGACGGCGCCGAACCGCAGCTGGTCCATGACGGCGACCGGGCGCGCGCCCATCGAGATGATGTCGCGGACGATCCCTCCGACGCCGGTCGCGGCGCCCTGGTAGGGCTCGACGAAGCTCGGGTGGTTGTGGCTCTCGACCTTGAAGGTCACCGCCCAGCCGTCGCCGATGTCCACGACGCCCGCGTTCTCGCCGATCCCGACGAGGAGGTGCTCGCGCATCGCCTCGGTGGTCTTGTCGCCGAACTGGCGCAGGTGGACCTTGGAGGACTTGTACGAGCAGTGCTCGGACCACATCACCGAGTACATGGCGAGCTCCGCCGCGGTGGGGCGGCGGCCGAGGAGGTCGACGACCCGCTGGTACTCGTCGGGCTTGAGGCCCAGCTCCGCCCAGGGCAGCTCCAGCTCCGGGGTGGCAGCGGCGTGCTCGACGGTGTCGGGGGCGTGGACGGGCTGCGGAGCGGTGGTCATCGGGTCCCTACCTCAGGCGCGCGCGGACGGGCCCCAGGGTACCGGTGGCGGACTACTGTGCGGATCATGGCCAGCAGCAAGGCACCGAAGACCACCGTCGTGAAGCGCCTGCCCAGGCAGCTGTACGAGGACGAGCTGTTCCGGCTCCAGGCCGAGCTCGTGACCATGCAGGAGTGGGTGCGGGCCGAGGGCAAGCGCCTGGTGGTGATCTTCGAGGGGCGCGACGCCGCGGGCAAGGGCTCGACGATCAAGCGCGTCACGCAGTACCTCAACCCGCGCGTCGCGCGCATCGCGGCGCTGCCTGCACCCAGTGACCGCGAGCGCTCCCAGTGGTACTTCCAGCGGTACGTCGCGCAGCTGCCAGCGGCCGGCGAGATCGTCCTGTTCGACCGGTCCTGGTACAACCGCGCCGGGGTCGAGAAGGTCATGGGGTTCTGCACACCGGACGAGTACCACCGGTTCCTGCACCAGACGCCGATCTTCGAGCGCATGCTCGTCGAGGACGGGGTGCTGCTCCGCAAGTACTGGTTCTCGGTGTCCGACGCCGAGCAGGAGGCCCGGTTCGCGTCCCGGCTCGCCGACCCGATGCGGCACTGGAAGCTCTCGCCGATGGACCTGCAGTCCATCACCCGGTGGGAGGACTACTCGCGGGCCAAGGACCAGATGCTGGTGCACACCGACATCCCCGAGGCGCCGTGGTGGGTGGTCGACTCCGACGACAAGCGCCGCGCGCGGCTCGACATGATCCACCACCTGCTCTCGACGATCGACTACCGCGATGTGCAGCGCATCCCGGTCGAGCTGCCGCCGCGGCCGCCGTCGACGGGGTACGTGCGCCCGCCGCTGGACTCCCAGCGGCACGTGCCGGACCACGCCTCGACGCTGCTGCGGGACGCGGGCGCCGGCCCGGCCCCGACGGGCTGAGCGGTGCCGAGCGCTGACACCCTCGCGCTGTTCGCCGTCGCCAGCATCGCCCTCATCGTCGCGCCGGGGCCGGCGGTGACCTTCATCCTCGCGACGACCCTGCGGCGCGGGCGGGGGGCCGGCCTGGCCGCGACCGCGGGGGTCGAGCTCGGCAACACGGTGCACGTGGTCGCGGCGGCCTTCGGCGTGTCGGCCGTCGTCGCGGCGAGCGCCACGGCGTTCACGGTGATCAAGGTCGCGGGCGCGGCGTGGCTGCTGTGGCTGGCGGTGCGGGCCTGGCTGGCGCGGACACCCGGGACGCTCGCGCAGGTGGGCTCGACCGCGGGGGACGGGGGTGCGGCGGGCGTCCCGACGGAGGACCGGGCGGGCGGTCCAGCGAGCGGCGCCAGCGTCCGGGCGGGGTTCCTCGTCGGGGTTCTCAACCCCAAGACGGCGCTGTTCTTCCTGGCCTTCCTGCCGCAGTTCGTGCGGCCCGACTCCGGTGCTGCCTGGACCCAGATGCTCGCGCTGGGGCTCGTGTTCGTCGCGCTGGCGTGCGTCGGCGACTCGATGTGGGCGCTCGGCGGCGGGGCCCTGCGGCGGGCGCTGCCGCGGGTGCGGATGGTGGTGCTGGATCGCCTCTCGGCGGGGGTCTACGCAGCGCTCGGCCTGGTGACCCTCACGGCGCGACGCATCACCTGAGGGCGCGCCCGGCCACCCCCGGTGTCGGCGACCAGCGTGGTCCCTCTCGGCCCCGCCAGGTCGAGCCCTGCCAGGTCGAGCCGTGCCGGGTCGGGTCGGTTCGAGTCGGGTCGGGTCGGGTCGGGACACTCTGCTGAGATGCGTGACACGTCACGCTCACGTCACGGGTGAGGCGCCGGTGACACGTCACACATCTCGGACAGTTCTGTGGGGTCCGGCGGGCCGGCCGAGCATGGAGTCCCCGGCGGTGGGTCGCGGGGCTCGGCCACCGGTCGCCCGTCCGGGCCGGGGCCAGCACACTGGGGCGATGGACCTGCCGGTGATGCCACCCGTCGCCCCGATGCTCGCCAAGGCCGCCCCCGCCATCCCGCCGGGCCAGCACTACGAGCCGAAGTGGGACGGGTTCCGGGCGATCGTCTTCCGGGACGGCGACGACGTGGAGATCGGCAGCCGCACCACCAAGCCCATCACGCGGTACTTCCCGGAGGTGGTCGATGCCGTCCGCCGCGACCTGCCGGAGCGGTGTGTCGTCGACGGGGAGATCGTCGTCGCGACGCCGGACGCGACCCACCTCGACTTCGAGGCCCTGCTGGCGCGGATCCACCCGGCGGCCTCGCGCGTGCGTCTGCTCGCGGAGCAGACCCCGGCGGCGCTCGTCGTCTTCGACCTGCTCGCGCTCGGCGACGACGACCTGACCGGCCGACCCTTCGCCGAACGTCGGGCCATGCTCGAGGGCCTGCTCCCCGTGGCGCGGGCCAGCGACGGGCCCGGGGCAGGGTCGGCGTCCGCGGCCGGGCCGGGGAGCCGGGCCGCCGTCCACCTCACCCGCGCGACGACGGACCTCGCCGAGGCCACCGCGTGGTTCTCGGCCTTCGAGGGCGCGGGGCTCGACGGCGTGGTCGCCAAACGCCTCGACCTGCCGTACCAGCCCGACAAGCGCACCATGACGAAGATCAAGCACGAGCGCACGGCGGACTGCGTCGTCGGCGGCTACCGCGTGCACAAGGCGGCGGACGACGCCGTCGGCTCCCTGCTGCTGGGCCTGTACGACGACGACGGCGTGCTCGCGTCGGTGGGGGTGACCAGCGCGTTCACCATGGACCGTCGCCGCGAGCTGTTCGCGGAGCTCGCGCCGCTCGTGCTCGGGCCGGACGAGGCCGGGGACCATCCGTGGTCCATGGCCGCCCAGGCCGCGGGCACACGGACGCCGCGCGAGGGTCAGTCCAGCCGCTGGAACGCCGGCAAGGACCTCGGCTTCGTGCCGCTGCGGCCGGAGCGCGTCGTGGAGGTGCGCTACGACCACCTCGAGGGCCCGAGGTTCCGGCACACCACCCAGCTGGTGCGCTGGCGCCCCGACCGCGACCCGGCGAGCTGCACCTACGCCCAGCTCGAGCTGCCCGTCAGCTACGACCTCGGCGAGGTGCTCGGCGGCTGACCCGCCGCCGGGGGTTCAGCCGGTGCGTCGGGAGCGGAGCGACCGACCGACCGACGCGGACCGCTCGGGGCGCGTCGGTCGGTCGGCCGACCGCTCCGGACGCGGGGCCGTGCCGTCGGCGCGCGCCCGGCGCGCGTGCTCGCGGGCCTCGCGCTGGCGCTCACCCTCGACACCCGTCGCGATCGTGGCGCGCACGTGCTCCGGGCCGTAGCCGAAGGCGTCGACGAGGTCCTGCGCGTGCGGCCGCAGCCGGGCCAGGAGCCGCTCGATGTACGACGTCACCGTGCGGGCCCGCCCCGCGGACAGCCGGCCGTGGATGAGGTACCACGCGAGGTGGCGCTCGAGGAGCACGAGCCCGAACAGGTCCCGCAGCCAGGTGAGCACCTGCCGCGTCCCCTCGTCCGTCACCTCGTCGAGGCCGGCGGTGAACGCCTCCCACTGGAGCAGCTCTGCGTGCGCCTGGGCCGCCTCGAGCATCGCGTGCTGGTGCGCGTCGACCAGGCGCGCCGCGTCCTCGCGCGACGCCGTCGTCGCGGGCCGCAGCGCCACGGCGAGGTCGGCGACCATCGTCTCGGCGCGGTCAGCGAGCAGCTCGCGCTGGGCCTGCGCGCCGCGCAGCTGACCGGCCGATCGCCGCTTGTCGCCGCCGTCGGACAGGGTCTGCACCATGCGCGTCAACGGGGTGCGGTGCAGCGCGACGTCGGCCGCCCTGCCGGCGACGAACCGCGCAACGCCGCCCACGTCGATCCGCGCGAGGTCACGCGACCAGTCGGCCAGCAGACGCTTGGCCACGAGCTGCAGCAGCACCGTGTTGTCGCCCTCGAAGGTCACGTACACGTCGAGGTCGGCCCGCAGGGACGTGAGGCGGTTCTCGGTGAGGAACCCCGCACCGCCGCACGCCTCGCGCGCGGCCTGGAGCGTGGTCAGGGCGTGCCAGGTCGAGGACGCCTTGAGCGCCGCGGCGACCGTCTCGAGGTCCTGCCGGTCCTCGTCGGTGCCCGCCGCGCCGGAGAACACGTCGTCGAACCGCTGGAGCAGCCGCTCGTGCGCGAACGCCTGGGCGTAGGTCTGGGCGAGCAGCGGGAGAAGGCGGCGCTGGTGCTCGGCGCGGTCGAGCAGCACGACCTCGTCGTGCTCGCTCGCCCCGGTGAACTGGCGGCGCTCGTTGCCGTAGCTCACCGCGACGATGAGCGCGAGCTTGCCCGCGTTGACCGCGGCGCCGTCGAGCGACACCCGGCCCTGCACGAGCGTGGAGAGCATGGTGAAGAACCGCCGCCCGGGGCTCGCGATGGGCGAGGAGTAGGTGCCGTCCGGCGCGACGGAGCCGTACCGGTCGAGGAGGTTGGTCCGGGGGACGCGCACCTGGTCGAAGTGCAGCCGGCCGTTGTCGATGCCCAGCAGGCCGCCCTTGAGCCCGTCGTCCTCGCCGCCGATGCCGGGCAGGAAGGCCCCCGTCACCGGGTCCCGCAGGGGGACGTAGACGGCGTGCACGCCGTGGTCGACGGGCTGCTCGCCCGGACCGGCGGTGACGAGGTGCGCGAAGACGACGGCGGCCGTGCCGTGCAGCGCCGCGTTGCCGAGGTAGTCCTTCCAGGCGGCGCGGTACGGGGTGTGCAGCACGAGCTCGTCGGTCGCCGGGTCGAACGTCGCGGTGGTCGCGATGCCGGCGACGTCCGAGCCGTGGCCGGTCTCCGTCATGGCGAAGACCCCGGGCACGGCGACCGACATCGCGTCCGGCAGCAGTGCCGTGTGGTGCCGCTCGGTGCCGAGGTGCAGGATCGCGGACGCGAACAGCCCCCACTGCACACCGGACTTGATCTGCAGCGCGGGGTCCGCCACGACGAGCTCCTCGAACCGGGCGACGCTGCCACCGTGGTCGTCCGCGCCGCCCTGGGTCGCGGGGAACGCGCGCAGCACGTCGCCCTCGGCCGCGAGGATGCGCAGCTGGTCGAGCACGCGGGCGCGCTGCTCGGCCATCGGCAGGCCCTCGATGCGGTGCAGGCGCGGGTCGGCGAGCAGGGCGCGGGCCGAGCGGCGGATGTCGGCCCAGCGGCCCAGGAGCACCTCCTCGAGCGCGGCGACGTCGACGGCGGGGGTCGCTGGCGTGGTCAGCGCGGGGCTCATCGGGACTCCTCGGTGCGGGAACGGGCCAGGCTGCTGACCGGGCCGGTCCACAGCCATGCGGTGAGACGGTCGGTGAGCTCGTCGCGCGTGGGCGCGTCGGCGTCGGTGCGGTGCGTCATCCACCACTCGCCCGCGCCGCGGACGAACCCCACGGCGCCCGTGGCCCACACGTCGACGAGCACGGGGTCCCCGCCGCCGACCACGCGCGCGAACGGCTGGGCGACGAGCTGGACGACCTCGTCGAGGAAGGGGCCCATCGGGGTCGCGTCGTCCTGCCCGACGGGACGCGTGACGAACCAGTAGACGTTGGGCGAGGCCTCGACCATCGCGAGGTAGATCCCGATCATCGAGCTCAGCCCCTCGCGCGGGGTGGTCGCGGCGCGCGCGGCCTCGTCGAGCGCGTCGTGGATCGAGGCGACGACGGCCTGCCCGACGGCGACCTGGAGCGCCGACTTGTCGGCGAAGTAGCGGTAGACGATCGACTTGGACGTCTCGGCCGCCGCGGCGATCTCCTCCATGGAGACGTCCGGGCCCCGTCGGTGGACGGTCCGACGTGCGGCGTGGACCAGCGCGGTGCGACGTGCGGCGCGGTGGTCGGCCCAGCGGGTCGCACGGCCGTCCTGGGCCGGGGCGTCGTCGGGTGGCCCGACGGCGTCCGGGCGACCGAGGGATCCGGAGGGTGTGACCTGACTCACGCAACCGACGGTATCAGGTACTGTGGGTCGCAGGCACTACCCGCAGCACCCCGACCGGTCGACGACGACCCGAGAGGACGGCCCCGTGGCCCCGCCCCGCACCCGCCCCACCGCACGCCCCGCCGCGCCGGCGGCTCAGCCCGCCGACCAGCAGCCCGCCGACCAGCACGGGCCGCGCCGCGCCGTCGTCGTGGGCGGCAACCGCGTGCCGTTCGCACGGGCCGGCGGGCGCTACGCGCACGCCTCGGAGCAGGACCTGCTCACCGCGGCGCTCGACGGGCTGGTGGCACGGTTCGGGCTCGCCGGCGAGCGGCTCGGTGCGGTCGCCGCGGGTGCGGTGCTCAAGCAGTCGCGCGACTTCAACCTCACGCGCGAGGTGGTGCTCGGCTCGGCGCTCTCCGACGAGACCCCCGCGTACGACGTCCAGATGGCGTGCGCGACGGGCATGGAGACCGTGGTCGGCCTGAGCGACAAGATCCGGCTCGGCCGGCTGGAGGTCGCCGTGGCCGGCGGCGTCGACTCGGCGTCGGACGCGCCGATCGTCGTCACCGAGCCCCTGCGTCGCGCGCTGCTCGACCTGTCCCGCGCACGCACCGTGCAGGGCCGGCTCGCCGCGCTCGCGCGGATCCGTCCCAGCCACCTCGCTCCTGTCGCCCCGACCACCACCGAGCCGCGCACCGGGCTGTCGATGGGCGAGCACCAGGCGCTGACCACGGCCGCGTGGGGGATCACGCGGCAGGCTCAGGACGAGCTCGCCGTGACCAGCCACCGGCGCCTCGCCGCCGCGTACGACGCCGGGTTCTTCGACGATCTCGTCACGCCCTACCGCGGCCTGTCCCGCGACGGCACCCTGCGCGCCGACACGTCGCTGGAGAAGCTGGCGGCCCTGCCACCGGTGTTCGGCACGCGCCTCGACAGCCCCGCCACGATGACAGCCGGCAACTCGACGCCGCTGACCGACGGCGCCGCGACCGTGCTGCTGGCGAGCGAGGCGTGGGCAGCGGCGCGCGGGCTGCCGGCGCTCGCCGCGGTGGTGGACTCCGAGGCCGCAGCGGTGGACTTCGTGCACGGCACCGACGGGCTGCTCATGGCCCCGGTGCACGCGGTTCCGCGGCTCCTTGCCCGCAACGGCCTCACGCTGGATGACCTCGACCTCGTCGAGATCCACGAGGCGTTCGCAGCGACCGTGCTCACCACGCTCGCCGCGTGGGAGTCGGCCGAGTTCTGCCGCGAGCGGCTGGGCCTGGACGGCCCGCTCGGCCCGATCGATCGCGAGCGCCTCAACGTGCACGGCTCGTCGTTGGCGGCCGGGCACCCGTTCGCGGCGACCGGCGGTCGGATCGTGGCGACGCTCGCGGCCGAGCTGGCCGCGCGCGGACCCGGCAGCCGTGGGCTGATCTCCGTGTGCGCCGCCGGCGGCCAGGGTGTCGCGATGCTGCTGGAGGCGCTGTGAGCGACCGGTACCTGGACCTCGTCAACACGGGGTTCACGAAGTCCCTGGCGAAGCGGCTCGGCCTGCCGCGGCCAGCGGTGCTGCGCCGCCACCACGCGGGCGACCCGCTGGTGCCCGGTCCGGTGCTCGTGGTGCACGACGCGGCCTCCCGCGCCGACGCCGACGCCCTCGCGGCCTCGCTGCTCGCGTGGGACCTCGACGTGCGGCGGCACGGCGGACCCGGTGAGCGCTTCGGCGCCGTCGTCGCGGTGCTCACGGGGGTCGCGGCGCCGGCGGACCTCGGCACGCCGCTGCTCGAGGTGGGTGCCGCGCTGCGCGGCCTGGCCCCCGGGGGGCGCGTCGTGACGGTCTCGCGGTCGGCAGGCTGCGGGGCGGGCGGTGGCGCGCCGGACGGGGTCGTGCCCGCGGTGGCAACGGTCGCGGCGGCGCGACGCGGGGTCGAGGGCGCGCTGCGCTCGCTGGCCAAGGAGCTCCGGGGCGGCGCGACCGGCAACGGGGTCGTGCTCGCCGACGGCGTGGGCGTCGGGGCGCCATCGGCCCTCGGCGCGTTGCGGTTCCTGCTCTCCGGGCGGTCGGCGTTCGTCGACGGTCAGCTGCTCACGGTGGGCTCGGCGGCCGGGACGCTCCCGGCGGACCTCGACCGTCCGCTCGCCGGGACCGTCGCGGTCGTCACCGGCGCGGCCCGCGGGATCGGCGCGGCGATCGCCCGCACGCTCGCGCGGGACGGCGCGACGCTCGTGCTCGTCGACGTGCCCGCGGCCGGGGACGCGCTCGCGGCCGTCGCCAACGAGGTGCACGGCAGCGCGCTGCAGCTGGACGTCACGGCCGACGACGCGGCGCAGCGCCTCGTCGCGCACGTCGCCGCGCGGCACGGCCACCTGGACGTGGTCGTGCACAACGCGGGGATCACGCGGGACAAGCTGCTCGCCAACCTGCGACCCGAGACCTGGGACCCGGTCCTCGCGGTCAACGTCACCGCTCCGCTGCGCCTGACCGCAGCGCTGCTCGC
The DNA here is from genome assembly GCF_035443605.1 of Actinotalea sp. NCBI lineage: Bacteria > Bacillati > Actinomycetota > Actinomycetes > Micrococcales > Cellulomonadaceae > Actinotalea > Actinotalea sp. Next base: position 11,236 of record NZ_DAORSQ010000056.1, read on the forward strand.
GGCCGACGTGCTCGGCCCGGCGCCGCGCGTCGTCGCGCTGGCCTCGACCAGCGGGATCGCGGGCAACCGCGGGCAGTCGTCGTACGCCGCGTCGAAGGCCGGGGTGATCGGCATGGTGCAGGCTTCGGTGGGCGAGCTCGCCGCGGCGGGCGGGACGGTCAACGCCGTCGCGCCCGGGTTCATCGAGACCGAGATGACCGCGCGCATCCCCTTCGCCACCCGCGAGGTGGCCCGACGGCTCAACTCGCTGCAGCAGGGCGGGCAGCCCGTCGACGTCGCCGAGGCGATCGCCTTCCTCGCCTCCCCGCAGGCCGGCGGGATCACCGGCCAGGTGCTGCGCGTCTGCGGCCAGAACCTCGTCGGCGCATGACCTCCGCCACCCGGCCCCCGCGCCCCGGTCGCCCTCCCCGCCCCGAGCGCGAGGGGCTCGGGGGTGACGTCGTCGAGCTCCCTGGGGTGCCGGGGCTGGGGCGGATGTACCGACGGGGGGTCGTCGGCTCGGTGCTCCACGGTGGCGGAGGGCGCACCGGCCGGGCGGACGCGCTGCCCACCCACCGGCTGCTGGTGCGCGGGGTTCAGGCGGACGTCGATCGGCTCACCGCCTACCAGCACCTGCTCGGGGAACCGGGGACCGACGTGCTGCCCGCCGGGTTCGTGCACGTGCTCACCTTCCCGACGGCGCTGGCACTCATGACCGGTCGGGACTTCCCCCTGCCCCTGCTGGGGATGGTCCACCTGGCCAACCGCGTCACGCAGCACCGCCCGGTGCTGCTCGGCGAGGCGCTGGACGTCGTCGTGCACGCCGAGAACCTCGCGACCCGTCGCGCCGGGGTGAGCGTCGACGTCGTCACGCGGGTGCTGGTCGGCGGCGACGTGGTGTGGGACGGGGTCTCGACCTACCTGGTCAAGGGCGCGCGACGGGCCGGGGCTGCCGGGGGCGGCCCGGCGGACGACAGCGGCCAGTCATCGACAGCACGGCCGGTGTGGACGCCGCCCGACCCGACCGCCCGGTGGCGGCTGGGCACCGACGTCGGGCGCGCGTACGCGACCGTCTCCGGGGACCGCAACCCGATCCACACGTCGGCGCTCGCCGCCAGGGCGTTCGGGTTCCGCCGGCCCATCGCCCACGGGATGTACACGGCGGCCCGCGCGCTGGCCGACGTCGGCGCTGCGCGCGGTGAGGCCTTCGACTGGTCGGTGGAGTTCTTGCGACCGGTGCTGCTGCCCGGCACCGTCTCCGTGCGGGTCGCGCCCGACGACGACGGCGGCTTCACGGTGGCGGGCTGGGACGCCCCCACGGGTCGACGCCACCTGGACGTCACCGTCCGCCCCGGCTGACCCCGCCCGCGTGACCCGAGGGACGGGTGTCCGTGGGCCCGGGGGACGGTGTCCGTAGGCTCGGGGGCATGGAGCCCCGCGTCAGCCTCATCACCCTGGGCGTGCCCGACGTCGCCGCCGCCCGCCGGTTCTACGTCGACGGTCTCGGCTGGACCCCCACCTTCGAGGTCCCGGGCGACGTGGTGTTCCTCCAGGTGGGACCCGGGCTGCTGCTGTCCCTGTTCGGCGCGGCCGACCTCGCCGAGGACGTGGACCCGGACGCGACGGGGCCGGCTCCGGCCCCCGCCGGGATGACGCTGGCGCACAACGTCGAGTCGGCCGAGCAGGTCGACGCCGTCATCGCCGACGCTCTCGCTGCGGGCGCCCGCCTGGTCAAGCCTGCCCGGCGCGCCGCCTGGGGCGGCTACCACGGCTACGTCGCCGACCCGGCCGGCGTGCTGTGGGAGATCGCGTTCAACCCGAGCTGGTCGGTGGCGGCGGACGGGACCGTGCAGATCTGATGCCGCAGCCGAGCCGTCGTCCCTCCGCGCGCTGGCGTACCGCCCGGCGCCCCGCGAGCGCATCGCCCCCGCAGACGCCCGTGGTCCGCGAGCCGTACGACGGCGACCTGGAGCCAGACGGCGACTACGACCGCCTCACGCTCGACGGGCTCGACCTGCGCGGCCAGGACGCGCGGCGCGCCCGGTTCATCGAGTGTGCCGTGACCGGCTGCGCGCTGGACGACGCCCGCCTCGACGGCGCCGATCTCGTGGACACCGAGATCACCGGCTCGCACGCCGGCACCCTCACCGCACCGGACAGCCGGTGGCGCGACGTCGTCGTCGGCGACTGCCGGCTCGGCGCGCTCGTCGCGCACGGCGCGACGATGACCCGGGTCACGGTGCGCGGCGCGAAGATCGACTACCTCAACCTGCGCGGTGCGCGGCTCGAGGACGTCACCCTCGTCGGCGCCACGATCGGCGACCTCGACCTCGGCGGTGCCATGGCCCGGCGGCTCGTGCTCGAGGACTGCCGGGTGGGCCGCCTCGACCTGCAGGGCGCCACCCTCGTCGAGGCCGACCTGCGCGGGGCGGACCTGCGCCGCATCGACGGCGTGGCCGGCCTCGCTGGCGCGACCATCAGCGAGGAGCAGCTGGCATCCCTCGCCCAGGTGTTCGCCACGCACCTGCGGGTCACCGTCGCCTGAGGCGACCGACATCCCGCGACCCGCGCGCGACCGTCCGTCCGTCCGCGACGGCGCCCGGCCGCGACCCGCGCCCGGAGCCCTGAGCCCCAGGACCCGTCAGCGCAGCGTGAACTCGTGCACGCCGGCGTTGAGCTCCCCGGCCACGCGGGACAGCTCGCCGACGGCGGTGCGCACCTCACCGACCTGACCGTTGGTGCCCTCGGCCGAGCCCGCAACCTGCGAGATGCTCTCGGCGATGTCGGCCGTGCCGCCGGCGACCCGCACGAGGTTGCGCTCGATCTCGGTGGTCGTGACGCTCTGCTCCTCGACGATCGCGGAGATCGAGCTCTGGTGCTCGCTGACCTCGCGGATCGAGGCCGAGATGCGTTCGATGGCGACCCGCACCTCCGCGGCGTCCCCCAGCACGGCGGCGAGGACCGGGTCGATCGCCTCGATCGCCGCGGCGGTCTGGTGCGACAGCTCCTTGACCTCGCCCGCCACGACGGCGAACCCCTTGCCGGCCTGCCCGGCGCGGGCCGCCTCGATGGTGGCGTTGAGTGCCAGCAGGTTGGTCTGCTCGGCGATCGCCGTGATCGAGTGCAGCACCGCGGAGATCTGCGCCGACGACTCTCCGAGCCGCAGCGCCGAGCCCCCGGCCTCCTCGGTCAGCGCGACGGCCCGCTCCACCTGGGTGGAGGCCGAGTGCACGTCCCCGCTCACCGACTCGATCGACGTGCGCATCTGGGTCATCGCCGCGGTCACCGACTGGACCTCCTGGGAGACCAGCCGGGCCGAGTCCGCCGCCTGGGCGGCGAGCCGTCCGGCCTCGCCGGCGATCCCCTCGAGCGTCCCGCTGGACCCCTCCAGCCCGTGCGTCGTGCCGCCCAACGAGTCCGCGCTCGTGGACATCCGCTCGACGGTCGAGCGCATGCCGAGGACCGCCTCGTGGAGCGCCTCGCCCATCATCCCGATCTCGTCGGTCCCCTCGGGGACCACCTCGACCGCCAGGTCCCGCGCCGCCACGCGACGCAGCGCGGCCGTCAACCGGCCGATCCGCGCCACGAGGCGCCCGGAGGTGACCATGACCAGCCCGGCGATGACCGTCGCGATGACGGCACCTGCCAGGAGCAGGTTGCGCAGCAGGGCGGTGGACCCGGCCGCCAGCCGCGCGGGGACGACGCCCAGCTCCTCGTCCGGGCCCCACGCCGCGATGGTCCATCCCCACGGCGCGAACCGCGTCACCTGGACGGCGGCGCCGCCACCCGCGAGCTCGACCCGGACCTGCTGGGACTGCCCGGCCTCGAGCCCCGCGGCGGTGTCGAGCAACCCCTGCACGTAGGGCTCCCCCGCGGCGTCGACGGCCTCGAGCGCGACGTCTCCGGCGGCCTCGCCCGGCGGCGGAACGACGTAGCGCCCCGAGGGGTCCACGACGGTGAGGTACCCGTGCTCGCCGATCGCGACGCGCGCGAGCGCCTCGCGCAGCGGCGCGTCGACCTCGGACTGCGGGATCCCGACGAACACGGCCCCCACGAGCGCGCCGTCGACCATGATCGGTGCGAAGGCCGTGACGTACGTGGAACCGACCACCTGGGCCGTGCCGATGTACGAGGTGCCGGCGAGCAGCACCGCGACCACCGGGTTGGGGCTGCCGTCGGCCGCGGTGGTGGGGATGTAGGTGCCGATCGCCCGCCTGCCCTCTGCCGTGGCGACGGTGGTGGCGACCCGGAGCAGGTCACCCTCCTCGTCCATGCGCTGGAAGATCGTCACCGACTCGCCGAGCAGCGCGGCGACGTCGTCGACCACGGGCGTGGGCGACGCGGCGTCCGTGTTCTGCCCGAGCCACACCCCGCCGAGCGACATGCGCGGCAGCGACACCGCGGTGACCTCCTGGGTCAGCTGGTTGGTCGCCTGCCAGTCGGCCGAGCCGCCGAACGACACTGGGCCGGCGTCGGCCACGAGCTGCTGGGCGACGCGCAGGTCGGAGGCGAGCCGGTCGCTGACCGTCGCCACCTGGGCCGTGACCAGCTCGGCCGCCTGCGCCGTCGTCGTGGCGAGCTCGGCAGAGGTCATCGCGGTGACGTCGCGCGTTGCGGCCTCGGCGAGCTGCTGGCTCTGCCAGCCGCCGATCGCCGTCAGCAGCACGGCGGTGAGGACCACCGAGCCGACGCCGGTGAGCGCCAGCTGGGCGCGCAGGCCACCACCACGGCGGCTCTGGGACGCGTCACGACCGGCGGCACGTGCGGCGGGCTTCGGGCTCGTCGACGACACGGGGAGACTCCTCGGGGTAGGCCTGACGTGACGAACGGCATGCCCCATGGGCTCACCGCCCCCCTGGTCCACTGATCCGCAGCCCGGGACCGACCATGACCGGTTCGCGCCGCCGACCTGCGCGGGCGCCAGCCTGCCACCCCCTGGCCCTCCCCGGCCCGCACGGTCAGCCCGCGCCGTCAGCCCCCGAGCCGCGCCACCAGCCCCGCCCGCACGGCCGGCCACTCGGGCGCCAGCACCGAGAAGTAGGCGGTGTCCCCGCGCGAGCCGTCCGCGGCGACCCGGTGCCCGCGCAGCACGCCCTCGGGCCGCGCCCCGAGCCTGCGCATCGCCGCGATGCTGCGCGCGTTGCGCGCGTCCGCCCGCAGCGCGACCCGGTGCAGGCCCCAGGCCTCGAACGCGTGGCGCAGCAGCGCGAGCTTGCACGCCGGGTTGGTCGCGCCGCCCCACCAGGAGCGCCCGTAGAACGTGAACCCGATCTCGCACCGCTGCTGCGCGGGCTCGACGTCGTAGAACGACGTCGAGCCGCGCACCGCGCCGTCGGGCCCGAGCACCGCGAAGGCGTAGCGAGTGGGGTGCGCCTCGGCGGCGACGACGGCGGCGAGCAGGTCCTCGTGGCTGCGGGGGGTCGGGCTGGTCATCCCGGCCCAGAGCGCATCGTCGATGAGGGCCAGCAGCGGGGCCGCGTGCCCCGCCGCGAGCGGGACGAGCCGGACGTCACCGGCCGCGAGGGTGAGGTCGTGGATCACGGCAGGTCCCGAGCGAAGCAGACCGAGGACTCCTCGTCGACGTACGGGCCGTACCGGGCGATCGGCAGGTAGCCGGCCGAGCGGTAGAGCGCGATCGCCTCGGGTTGGCGCACGCCCGTCTCCAGCACCAGGTGCGTCAGGCCGGCCGCGGCGGCCCGGGCCTCGAGGTCGGTCAGGACGAGGCGCGACAGCCCTCGCCCGCGGAACGCGGGGCGCACGTACATCCGCTTGAGCTCGCCGACGCCGCGGCCCAGCCCCTGGATCGGCCGCACCGACCCGCACGCCGCGGGCTTCCCGGCGACGCGGACCAGCACCGTCGCGAGCATCTCGTGCGGCGGCAGCACGGGTTCGATGTCCTCGACCCCGTCGTACCGGGCGGCGAGCTCGGCCTGCTGCTCGGTGCGCAGCGCCGCCGCGTCGACGTCATGCCACGGGACGAGCGCGAGGGTGACGTCGGTCGCGCCGTCCACCCCGGCGCGACGCCCCAGGGCGCCGTCGGGCATCAGCGCAGCAGGGCGCTGATCACCGAGGTGAAGAAGCGCAGCCCGTCGGTGCCGGTGCGCGGCCCGCGCGGCCCGTCCGGCCCGAACCCGGGCTCGACGGCGTGCTCGGGGTGCGGCATGAGGCCCACGACGTTGCCCGCGGCGTTGGCGATGCCCGCGATGTCGCGGCGCGAGCCGTTGGGGTTCCAGCCGACGTAGCGGAAGACGACGCGGCCCTCGCCCTCGAGCTCGTCGAGCGTGCGGGCGTCGGCGACGAACTGGCCGTCCTGGTTCTTCAGCGGGATGGTGATGTGCTCGCCCGCGGTGTAGTCGCGCGTCCACGCCGTGTCCGCGTTCTCGACCGCGAGCACCTGCTCGCGGCACAGGAACGTGCGGTGGTCGTTCTTGATCATCGCGCCGGGCAGCAGGTGGGTCTCGGCGAGGATCTGGAAGCCGTTGCAGATGCCCAGCACGGGCAGGCCGCCGTTCGCGGCGTCGACCAGCGGTTCCATGACGGGGGCGAACCGGCTGATCGCCCCGGCGCGCAGGTAGTCGCCGTAGGAGAAGCCGCCGGGCAGCACCACGCCGTCGACCCCGTGCAGGTCGGCGTCGGCGTGCCACAGCGGGACGGCCGTGCCGCCGGCGAGACGCACGGCGCGGGCGGCGTCGCGGTCGTCCAGCGTGCCGGGGAACGTCACGACGCCGATCCGGGCGCCGGTGAGCCCCGGTGCGGCCGGGCCGGGGAAGGAGCCGACGAGCGGGGTGCTCATGCGTCGGCCGCCGCGGGCTCCGCGACCGCCTCGACCCGGACGACGTCCTCGATGACGGGGTTGGACAGCAGCGTCGCGGCGGCCTCGCGGACCTGCTCGAGGACCTCCTCGGTCACCTCGCCGTCGACGGTGAGCTCGAACCGACGGCCCTGGCGTACGCCGGTGAACCCGGTGAAGCCCAGGCGGGGCAGCGCGGCCGCGACGGCCTTGCCCTGCGGGTCGAGGATCTCGGGCTTCGGCATCACATCGACGACGACAGTTCCCACGGAGGGCTCCCGG